>JAADFS010000202.1 GCA_013152795.1 Deferribacteres bacterium | reverse complement strand
TCTCCGTGCTCCCGTCCTGGCTGCAGCCGTATTCCTATCTTCTGCCCATAACCCACGCGCTTGAGGCCATACGCCGGCTGGTGCTGAACGGCGCGACCTTTGAAGGGGTTTACAAACAGGTGTTGATTCTCGCCGGCTTTGCAGTCATACTGCTTCCGCTGGGACTGGCGGCATTTGGATACGGACTGAAAACAGCAAGAAAAGAGGGAAGCCTGGTTCATTATTAGGATGGACAAATGAAAGGACAGGCTGAGGCTGAGTGAAAACCATTGACCTCGACCTCAGCCCTCTCTATAAATACCTTATGAAAACTGATTCAGCATACAAGGAGAGCACCATGTATAACACGCAAATTGAACCTGACTTTATTCCATTTTACAAGGGAAAGACCATTCTGATAACAGGGTCTGTGGGAACCGTCGGGTCAGAGCTTCTCAATCAGATCTTATTGTATAAGCCGAAAGAAATACGTCTTTTCGATAATTATGAGTCAGGCCTGTTCATGCAGATGCAGAGCTGCAGAAACAGTGTGAAAGTGGTGCCTGTTTTAGGCGATATCAGAGACGGTGGAAAGATCCACTCTGTTATGGAAGGGGTGGATGTAGTCTTCCATCTTGCAGCCTACAAACATGTTGAACTGTGCGAGCACAATCCGTTTGATTCAGTAAGAACCAACGTAATAGGCACCCAGAATGTATTAAAAGCCGCGATAGCGAATAAAGTGAAGCGGGTGCTTTATACAAGCAGCGACAAGGCGGTAAATCCCACCAATGTCATGGGCACTTCAAAACTCCTTGCCGAGCGCGTGGTGACAGCCTCCAGCATACCATGCTGCAACGGGGGCAACGGCCAGATTTTCTCAAGCACACGTTTTGGAAATGTGCTCGGCTCCAATGGTTCGGTTGTTCCTGTGTTTACAGAGCAGATCAAGAGGGGAGGGCCCGTAACCATTACGGACGGCCGCATGACACGATTCGTAATGACCATACAGGAGGCCGCAAGACTCGTCATCAAGGGGGCCGCACTGGCATGCGGCGGGGAAGTCTTTGTAACCAAGATGCCGGTGGCGCAGATCGTAGACCTGGCCAAGGCCATGATCGAGCTTCTGGCGCCGCTTTACGGCCATAAGCCGGAAGATATCTCCCTGGAATACAGCGGCTCCAGACCCGGAGAAAAGTTATATGAAGAATTGATGAGCGAGGATGAAACCGCAAGGGCCATTGAACTGGAAGACATGTTTTCGGTCCTTCCGGCGCTTATAGATGAGCACACCGCATCGCGATACATCTATCCCGGTATTGTCTCCGATAAGGTCGACAAGGCATATATCTCGAGAGATGAGAAAATGATGACCAGGGAAGAGATTATGGATTATCTCATATCCAACAATGTCCTGGGCGATGAACTGACGTTGTCCCTGCAGCGGAAAAGAGACACCCATCCCGCCCCGGAATCCGGGCATAAAACGGAGATATTGATATGAAAGTTCTGATACTCGGCGGTGATGGATACTTAGGCTGGCCGACCGCCTTGTATTTCTCCGGTAGGGGGCACCAGGTTACAGTCGTAGATAATTATTTCAGGCGCAATGCCTCCATGGAACTTGACTGTGAGCCGTTGCTGCCGACCCCGAACCTCGTGCAAAGGGCCGGGATATGGGGTGAGGCAACCGGCAGGAGGATTGAAGTCTTTATCGGCGACATTACAAACTATGAATTTCTCTTATCGGTCTTCAGAAGGAGTGAGCCTGAGACGGTCATCCATTATGCGGAGCAGCCTTCAGCCCCGTATTCCATGATCAACAGGGATAAAGCCGCTTTCACCGTACAAAACAATTTAATAAGCACCCTCAACATTGTATACGCTGTCAAAGAGATTGTGCCGGACTGCCACATAATCAAGCTCGGGACCATGGGTGAATACGGCACGCCGAATATTGATATCGAGGAGGGATGGATAGAAATAGCGTATAACGGCAGAAAGGATAAATTTCTTTTCCCGAGACAGGCGGGCTCCCTTTATCATACAACAAAGATTCAGGATACCGACCTTCTGTGGTTTTACATAAGGACGTGGGGACTGAGGGCAACGGATCTCATGCAGGGACCCGTCTACGGGATATTCACTGATGAGACCAGAACAGACGACAGACTCACACCCAATTTTCATTACGACGAGGTATTCGGAACCGTCCTGAACCGGTTTATAGTCCAGGCTCTCGCGGGGTATCCGCTTACAGTATACGGCAGGGGCGGCCAGACAAGGGGATATTTGAATTTAATGGATACCATGCAGTGTGTTTACCTGGCGGCAACCAAACCCGCGGGGCAGGGGGAGTTAAGGATATTCAACCAAGTCACGGAGGTCTTCTCGGTGAATGAATTGGCAGAGAAGGTGCAGGCCGTCGGGAGCAAACTTGGTTACGACGTCAAAATCGACAACATAGAAAACCCCCGTAAAGAAGAGGAAGAGCATTATTACAATCCGAAATATACGGGACTCATCGAGCTCGGTCTTAAACCGCATTATCTGACTGATGATGTCCTTGAGGATATGTTTAGAGCAGTTGAGAAGTACAAAGATAACATAAACGTAAATGCAATATTTAAAGGAATAAAGTGGGTACGGTAGTGCCGGAAGCAGGGAGATGAGGACTTGCCGAAGCATGGCGAAGGCAGAGGGATAAAAAGATGAACAACGGCCGACAAGAGACGAGTATAAGCCTTCAGTCCCCAGCCCCCCACCCCTGCTTGTTGATAACCGGCGGCTGCGGTTTCATAGGAACAAACTTATTGGATTACATGCTGAAGAAAGGTTTTACCAGGTTTCGCATATTGGATAATCTTTCAGTAGGCCGGATTGAGGACCTCGAATCTGTCCTGGGAGAGCAGGGCACATTTGAAAAGCGGGAAGAAACAGATAAAATCACCTACAACCTTTCTTCCCTGCAGTCTCCCTCGGCCCGTGCAGAAGTAGAGTTATACATTGGAGATATCCGGAATCCTGAAGACTGCAATCAAAGTACGGAGAACACATCCGCGGTTATACACCTTGCCGCTCAGTCCGGTGTGCCTGTATCAGTAAAAGATCCTTTATTTGATTGTGAGATGAACGTCACGGGGACATTAAACATTCTTGAGGCCTGCAGGAAGAACGGAGTCAAACGGTTTGTCTTTGCATCCTCCGGAGCGCCTCTCGGCGAGATAGAGCCCCCTGTACATGAACAGAAAGTCCCCCGTCCTGTCTCCCCCTATGGAGCCAGCAAGCTTGCAGGAGAAGCTTACTGTTCAGCCTACTGCAAAACGTTCGGCATCAACACTGTCACGCTGAGGTTTGGAAACGTTTACGGCCCGAGGTCAAGGCATAAAACCAGTGTAGTGGCAAAGTTCTTTAAACGGGCAATTGAGGGATTGCCGCTTGAAATCTACGGGGATGGGACACAAACAAGGGATTTTATTTTCATCGAGGACCTTTGCAACGCGATATATCTGAGCCTGAAGGCTTTGGGGCTTACCATTCAGCCCCCGGCATCAATCTCTCACACCGTTGCGGGTGAAGTCTTTCAGATAGCCACATTCAGGGAAACCACAGTGAGCGAGATTGCCGGAAGAATAAAAGAAATAGTGGAAAGAGAGAATGGGAAGACGGTTGACATCATATATTCCGAAAAGAGGGCCGGGGATGTTCAGAGAAATTATTCAGATATAAGCAAGGCGATGAACCTGTTAGGGTTTAAACCGGAGTATGATCTTGAAAGGGGATTATATGAGACCTGGAAGGCCTTCCGGTCCCCTGGAGATTCTGTAAAAGTAACATGATAAATGCTATCACCTTCTCACCCCTGACCTCATGTTTTGTATATGAATACTCAACGTAACAATACAATAACGCCGTTAGAAC
>JAADFS010000201.1 GCA_013152795.1 Deferribacteres bacterium | reverse complement strand
TTGTCAAAGCTCTTTTTGTCGCCCACAAATGCGCCTATCAAATCCTTGACGGATGTATAGATCATCTTCACGAGCGGCAGCTTTGAAAATAGTTTCTCAACAAGACGCACCAGCCAGCTTGTTATGAAGTTTGACGATATGAAACCCACCAAAGTTATGGTCAGTATGGTAACCAGAAACCCCAGTCCCGGCATCTCGAATCTGAAAATAGAGTCGATCTTTGTGAACACGGCATAAATAACGTAGATTGTGGCCACAAGTGGAATCAATACCAGCAGCCCTTCGAGGAAATACCTGGTAAGCCTCTTCATAAGCAACCCTCCTTTAATTAAAAAGCTGAAAATTTCAGACCATACCTAACCGGTTGCAATAATAATATCGCATCCTGTTTTTTTATGCTATCCATAAACCTTACAGTGGCATAAAAATACCGCAATATCTTTATGCGGGCAGGGGAGCCTGCCGGAAAAGCTTTATCTGCGATACCTTCAGGAAATATTCCGCACAGCATATTGACGTCTTTTGGAATTTCACTCTCCGTTACTTCCTGCAATAAGGACTTACTTCCAATATCCCATCGCTTTATAAAGGTTTTACGGCAGGCTCCCCTGCCGGTTTATGCAACATTAAGGTAAAAAGTCCTTAGTAAGGGGGCTATGAAATAGCATGCTGTTGAATGTTATAATATTTATTCGCATTAAACCGGGAGGTTCCCGGCACAACAGCACGGACGGAAAGGATACCGGGATTATGACTGACGCATCTTTGGTCAGGACTGCAAGACCATACGTTATAACAAGAAAAAAGGTAATATTTGATTATGCTGGCCTTGACTGTGACACTCCCGAGAAACTGTTGAGAAGCCCCCTGTTCCTTGAAATCGTCGAGAGGTTCATAGAACGGATCGCATCCAAGGGCAGCTCCATCTTTGCATTCCTCAGCGAGAGCCTGCCCGGCATCAGGCGCGATGAAATGGCAGGCAGCCTCGTTAACCTTTTCAGGCTCCTTGCGGGGCATACCGCCACGGAAGTGCTTGCAATGAACAGGGATTACGAGCGTTTAATCTCAAATCCGGAGTATCTCCACGAGTTTATCGAGGAGCTGTACAACTACTGGAGGCGCATGGAGAGATTCATCTACATTGAAGCGCCCAAAAGATCGGAGTATGTAAAAAGCAGCATTCACCACACCCAGTTTATCAAGGCCAATGATGAACTCAAGAATAATGTCCTTTACGTGTACAGGCGTGTGGGCGAAAACCTGCTCGGGAAGAACCCGCGTGTTTACAGGCAGTTGCCGGCAGGCGCCAATATGGGGATGCTTCTTGAAAAGATAGAATGGAATTGCCCGAAAGAACTCGAGGTGCTTCTGGATATTCCGTTTATCAGGCTTTCACTGATAGAGCCGCCGCTGATTCTTTATCCTGAGATGAACAAGAGAAAGGGCAAGTTCAGTGAAATAGGCGAGCTGAAAGACGAGATGCTTCGGATTGACCCGGGCGAATGGTTCTGCTTTCCTGCAAAGGTCGGGGCCTTGACCGCGCATATATATTTCCATCAGGACTTTATATCATTGGGGCTATCCCTGAGCAATCTCTTTGAAATAGCGGATTTTGAGGACATTGAAGGGAAGCAGCCGGAAATAATACTGCTTTTCGGCCTCAGGTACAGCGGCCTGCCGCATAACACGGCGTTTTACGAGGACCCTCAGACAGGCATCCTCATAGGTTTGATAGCCCACTCAGAGGAGGTTGACTATTTCGGCTATTTCAAGAAGATGACGCTTACACTGCATAACATCGCCATGCTCAACCGGGGGTATATGCCTGTTCACGGCGCAATGGTGTATATCAGGCTCAAGGAGGGCGGCAGTGCCAATGTCCTGATAATCGGCGACAGCGGTGCGGGGAAGTCCGAGACCCTTGAGGCATTACGCGTACTTGCAGATGAACATATCTGCGAGATGAGGATTATCTTTGACGATATGGGTTCAATCGGCATCAACGACAAGGGAGACGTGGTCGGTTACGGAACGGAAATCGGCGCGTTTGTGAGGCTTGACGACCTGCAGCCCGGATATGCCTATGAAGAGATCGACAGGAGTATATTCATGAACCCGGATAAAGGCAATGCGCGCCTCATAGTCCCCATAACGCGTTATTCACATATAGTCAGGGGGTATCCTCTCGATATCGTACTTTATGCCAACAACTATGAGCAGATAGATGACGAGCATCCTGTTATAGGGTTTTTTTCATCCATGGAAGAGGCACTTCCCGTATTCAGAAGCGGAGCCCGCTTTGCCAAAGGGACAACCGACGAAAAGGGTATAGTGCATACTTACTTTGCAAATCCCTTCGGCGCGCCGCAGCGCAAAGACGCCCATGAGAAAATAGTCAGGCGGTATTTCAGCAGGATGTTTGAGTCGGGTGTGAAGGTCGGACAGGTGAGAACGAGGCTCGGCATCGAAGGTTACGAACAGTTGGGGCCTCACCTGGCTTCCAAGGAGCTTTTTAATATTATCAAGCATATGCGTTAGTCCTGAGCTTGCATAAAGGTGTTCAGTTCAGAGTTCAAAGTTAAGGGTGCAGGGTTTAAGAGATATCTACTGGTTTGCGCGGCAGCTCTGTTTCTCGTCTCTGTCTCAGCAGGATGCGCCCTCCTGACACGCCCCCCTGTAAGGCCGGCCATCAAAAAACTGTCCTCCATTCAGGTGTATTTTTATGACTGGAGTGATGATATGGATTTCGAGGGGCTTGAACAGGCCGCCGGCCGTTCGCTCCTGTACTACAGCCGCCTGCCCGAGGACGTGACCTTTGAATATGACGGGCTGATCTATTCCCCCCGCGAGATGGCTGCTTCCATGAAGCTCTTTATAAACATAATAAAAAACCATGAGGGCAGGGAGAGGATAAGGCAACTGAGAGAAAAGTTTCTGTTTTTTGAAAGCCGGAATTCCAGCGGCAAGGCGTTTTTCACGGGTTACTACGAGCCGGTGCTGGAGGGGAGCCTGACACCTACGGAGAAATTTTCAGAGCCTGTGTATAAAACACCTGCGGATTTGATAGAGGTGGACCTCGGGCAGTTTTCGGAGAAGTGGAAGAACGAGAAGATCGTCGGGCGGCTGCAGGGCAGGCGGTTGATCCCTTACTATTCACGGGATGAAATAGTTTACGGCAGGATACTGCAGGGCCGCGCCGAGCCGATTGCGTATGTCAGCGAGATAGAACTGTTTTTCCTCCAGATACAGGGTTCGGGGCTTATAAGGCTGCCTGACGGCAGCCTTAAACGGATTAATTATGCACAGAAAAACGGCCGTCCATACAGGGCGATAGGCGCTGTCCTGAAAGACAGGATACCGCCTGATGAGATGTCGATGCAGTCGATCAAGGCGTATCTGTATGCCAATCCGGACAAGGTGCGGGAGATACTGAGCTATAATCAGAGCTACGTCTTCTTTCGTGAGACAGAAGAGGGCCCCCTTGGAAATATCAATGTCCCCCTTACCCCGAACCGTTCGGTGGCCATGGACACAAGGGCGGCACCGCGGGGAGGGCTGGCATATATCGAGACAAAGGTGCCCGTGTTTGATGGTGAGGTGATAACGGGATGGAGGCCTGTCAGGCGCTTTGTCCTTGTGCAGGATACCGGCGGGGCGATACGCGGGCACGGAAGGGTGGACCTGTTTCTCGGACACGGGGAAGAGGCGGAGAAGACGGCCGGGCATCTGAAACAGACCGGGCGGGTGTTCCTGATCGTCGCGCGAAAAGAATTTCTTGATATGAATTAATTGTTACCTTGACCTTTTCTCCCTCCCCCTGTCACCTTTACAGTGGCATGCATAAAAACATCGCCTGCCGCGTTTATATACCTTAATGTTGCATAAACCGGCAGGGGAGCCTGCCGTAAAACCTTTAT
>JAADFS010000200.1 GCA_013152795.1 Deferribacteres bacterium | reverse complement strand
CAAATCCCTCCTCACCGGCCTCACCGTTGCCGAATGGTGCGATTTCAGTGTCCAGCCATACACCGAGTATATTGGGCTGCGCCTTAAGATCTTCGAGCCTGTCGGCATCAACCGTCCCGCGGACAATAATGGTCTCTTCGCGTTTTTCCTCGAGTTCCATCGCCAGCTTCGGGTCTGTGGGCGGCCCGGCCGGCACCGGCTCGTACTCGTAGTCCACCTGAAAACCGGGACCACCGAGCCCCATGGCCATTTTCAGGCTTTGCGCGGCATCCTGTCCCTTCGGTACCTGCATTTCCACAAGCACTCTCAGTGTGCCGCCTGTAGAGTCCTTCTTTTTTGCCTCTGCCATAGATATCTCCTTACTTTAATTAGGTGTCGTTAATTAAAAAAACAAGAACACGCGGGCCATTAGATGTAGATGCGCCCGTTACATATGCTGTATCTCTTTCTGGCGGCAGGCGGCGGGCCCCTCAGTAATGTGTCTGCCGTATAAGCAACGACTTCAAGAGCAGTATGCATAAGCAGTTGTCTCCTATTTGTCTGAATTTGGTTATACGGCCGGGGCTAACAAACTGATTGCATTAAACAAAAAATTCACCGGCCATGAATGGTGTGGCATTGGACTCTTTGCAATTTGGATGCTATCAGACATAACAGGCAGGACGTTACGTGTAACAGGCCGGATAATCTCTATTTTATCCGGGTGAACTGTGATCGGGAAATGGGAATTTATTGTATTGACATAGAGTTCATCCATGGTGTTTTTACCAATATACTGGTAAAAACACCATGGAATGGTTGTACAGAAACTGCGGGGTTATCCTGCTATTGGGGGTTGATTGCTTTTTTGTAGGAATGGGGATTTATGGCATACTTTTTCATTTTATCGTAAAAGTTTTTTACATTAATCCCCGCAATCCGGGCTGCGCTGCTGATGTTTCCCCCCGCGGTCTTCAGGCAGTCAATAATATACCTGCGCTCGAACTGCTCAACCGCCTGCCGCTTTGCCGCCTTGAAGGAAGAGAACTCTCTTTGCCTGCACACTGCCGCCGTCTGATATACGACCGGTGGGAGATGCCGGGGCTCGATAACAGGGCCGTCCGCGACAGGATTACGGCCCGCTGGATGATGTTCTCCAGTTCACGGACATTGCCGGGAAAGTCGTAAGACAGGAGCAGAGCCTCTGCATCCCGTCCCATCCGGAGGATGTCCCTGCCATGCCTAGTGCCGTAAATCTTCAGATAGTGCCGTACCAGAAGCGGAATATCACTTCTTCTTTCCCTTAAGGGGGGGATCTCTATGTCAAGAATGTTAATCCTGTAGTAGAGATCCCCCCGGAACTTTCCTTCTTTCACAAGGTGCTGCATATCCGCGTTTGTGGCGGTCAGGATACGCACATCACACCTCCGTATCTCCGTGCTGCCCACCCGGCTGTACTCACCTGACTGCAAAACCCTCAGCAGCTTAACCTGCAGTGCCGGCGGCATTTCACTGACTTCGTCAAGAAAGATAGTCCCCGCGTCGGCGCGCTCAAACCATCCCGCCCTGTCTCGGACAGCGCCCGTAAATGCCCCGCGAACGTGACCGAACATCTCCGTCTCCAGCAGACTTTCCGGAAGGGCGCCGCAATTGACGGGCACAAATGGTCTTTCCCTGCGCCTGCTGTTGGTGTGCAGGGCCCGCGCAACGAGCTCCTTGCCGGTGCCGCTTTCTCCGCGTATCAGCACGGCAGCGTCGGTGTCCGCAGCGCGGGAGATGAACTTCAGTACTTCAATTATTCCGTGATGGTGACCCAGGATGGATTCAAAATAACACCTGCTCCGCAGTTCAGCCTCTGTTGCATGGAGACTTCGTAGATCAGGATGCACAATCCCTGTTCCCTCGCTGTCAAGGGAATGTAAACGCTCCGTTGAAAACGCGTGATTCTCATCCCGGCTTGTGTCCTTGTGCTCAAGCAGTTCAGTATCCATAATATTCATCACCACTTGGGAAGGTCCTGTGTCTGCTGCGCCGGTGCGGCCCAAGAGGCTGGCCGAGAGTATATCTCTTTCATGCCTGTCGAGATAGTCTTTGTCATGGAAGTCCAGAAACCACCCGCAACAGTCACAATACCTGCCTCCTGAATGATTCGTATTGCCGCAATACGGGCAGCCGCTGGAATCCGATGACGACAGGTGTTTTTTTATATATCGCCACAGTGCCGACTTAGAGTTTCTGTCCGGAATGTAAAGCTTAATAACAGATAAGCCGTTGACTTGCCTGACCACCTCCTGTGAAATGCACCTTGCCGTATCCGGCAAGGTCAGTCTCGATGGTAAAGACATCTCCATGCCCGTCATACAAACCACGCATCAATGCCCCGCTCAGGCTCAGCTCTGTTATCAGTATATTGGTTCCCTGCTTGTTGCAGAACGCCCTTGCAGACAACTGTGTCTTTACCCTGACATCACGCCTCGGCATAATCGCCCGTCCCCCTTGATATGTCTCTGCCTTACAACAGTTGCATAAAGTATAAAAACATTACCGGCAGGGCAGTAGGCTCCGCCAGTATGCTCTATCCGTGATTTTCCGGTGAGAATATTTTGCACGGCATATCCACTGCCCCTCAGCCATGTCCGTTGAGCCGTCAACCGTGAACCCGGTTTACATCGGGCCTTCGTGTCGTTTATGCAATATGTTTAATAGGAAGCTACAGAATGTATATGTACTATAAATTTTATCACAGGCTGTCAAGAGAAGGTTCTATTTTATCTGTCAATCCGGCGGTCTTCTGAGGGGGAATCCAGACCGTACTTGCTGCACATGGCTTATGAAGACCTGCAGTTCCCGGGGCTCAAGCAGTTTATCGGGAAGGGCGGCTCCCAGCATAAGGGCCCTGTCGATTTTCCTGAGAAGCTCGGGCACACAATAAGCGATTATCTCACTGTGAAACGAGGCCGGTGCATCTTCTATCAGCAGGGTCTCCTTATACCATATGCCCTCTGTATGGGCAATTTCCGCGCCCCGGTCACCGCCGCGCACGGCCTTTGGGGTCGCCCCTGCGGACAGCGCCATCTCCCTGACGCCGAGATTCACGAGCTGAAGCCCCCTCATTGCAGGATTCGACATCGCGCGGTGCCGCCCCTTTGTGATGGGAAGAAAGCGGGACAAATTAACCCCTGAACAGTAAAGCAGGGCGCCTTCACCTCTGTCTCCGCCGGGCCTTGTCACAAAGTACAGAAAGTCGTTTATATATTCGCTGGTATCCATTGTAAGGTGAAAACTCATCTCTGCGGACAAATTTATTGATATTATCAGAAGCATCAACCAAAGGCAAGGGCGTAAATGAAAGAGGGGAGTAATTCAGGCGGACAAGGCCGATAATACTCCTATAACAATAATAAATTGGACAATTTCTGCGCCAAGTTGTAAAAATTATAGGGAAATATCGTATCCTCGCATTATGAACCGGGGGGTTGCATTATTAGGTATAAGTTTTCTGAAAAAGCCTGCCTTGTTTGAATTACAGACAGAGAAAGCTTTTTTATTTTATGAACGGGAAGGAAGTGCTGTAATAGTGACGGATGGAGAAACCGGTTTTGTCAAATGGTTTGATGACGAAAAAGGCTATGGATACATCAAACGTGACCGGGGCGGTGAAGTCTTTGTGCACTATAGCGCAATTCGCTGTGAGGAGAGTGAATGTTCCCTGCAAGAGGGTAACAGAGTGAGATTCGTCGTTGTCAAGGGGCCCAAAGGCCCCCAGGCACAGGATGTGATAGTCCTGAATTAGTCTTGACTTGTCCCCGCAGATATCTTCTTTATGCCCTGAAAACAGACTTTACCGTTTATTTTTCTGGCTCTCTTGATTATAATTGTTGATTAAGGAGGTGGATTATGCATTTTTTTCTCTTTTTTGCTTTTCTTATTGCCGTCGTGTTCGTGATCATCACTTTTCAGAACCCTGGGGAAATATCCATGAAATTCATAAAATGGAATTTTTCGAAGCCCTTTTCGGTCATGCTGGCGGTGCCCTTTGTGGCAGGCACGCTGGTGGGCATTTTCCTCATTATTCCCACATGGTGGAAAAAGGTTAAGCTCGCACGGACACAGAAAAAACGTATCCAGGAGCTTGAGTCGGAATTATCGAGCATAAAAGAGCAGATAGAGCCGGCGGAACCTGAAGAGTTGCCTGCCGAACCGGAAACTCACGAAGGCGACAGGCATTAGGCGCAGTCTTCCGCAACAAAAAAGTTTTGCAGGTCCCTGTCCCATCTGAAGCACTTCATATCATGAATCTTTCCATTCATGACCGAAATCACCACATGCAGGGCATCGGGAAACTCCGGTTCGCCGAAGACGGTCTGCGCTGCAAAATCCTCTTCTGAAAAGTAGGCCTCGTGCTCCGTATGGGAATGATAAAAGGCTATAATACTTTCGCCTTTTTTCCTTGCAGAAGATATGATACCGTCGAACTCGCCCCTGTCGATGACATAAGCCGTGCGGGCGTCTCTCGGGTATCTCACCGGGTCCTCGGCATGGAGCCTGTTCTGTATGTTCCTGCATAAATGAACCGTCTGTCTCCTGCCGTCCCCTGTAATGATACCGCAGCATTCATCGGGGTATTCTCTCAATGCATGTTCATACATTTTTTTTATTGTGTCTCTTTTTAAATACATAACTTACAAGTTCAACCTTACAGTGGCATAAAAATACCGATAGCAGGCAGGGGGAGCCTGCCGGAAAAGCTTTATCTGCGATACCTTCAGGAAATACTCCGCACGGCATATCGACTGCCCGTGATTCGTGTCCGTTATTCGTGACCGTAAAAGACAAAGAACAGAAACGGACACGGTTAACCGACACGGAGAACGGCTTTTTTCCCGTTTTACGGCAGGCACCCCTGCCTGTTTATGCAACATCAATGTTAAACCTTCAGGGCTAAATCCCGTGGCTCAGGTACCTGTCTCCCCCGTCAGGGAAGATCGCCACAATCACCCCACTGTCCAGCCCCTGCGCCACCTGCAGGGCCCCGACCATGGCGGCACCCGAGGAATGGCCTACGGGCAGTCCGGCCTCGGTGGTTATCTTTTTCACCATCTCGTAGGCGTCATCCGTGTTGACATATATGGTCTCATCCGGGAAGTCCGGGTCGTATATCCCCGGCACGATGGAGCTCTCCATATGTTTAAGCCCCTCGATTCCGTGCATGGCGTCATCCGGTTCAACTGCAATGATCCTGATATCCGGATTGAACTCCCTGAGCGCCCTGCCGGTTCCCATGATCGTACCCGTGGTGCCCAGGCAGGATATGAAATGCGTGATCCTGCCCTTTGTCTGCTCTATGATCTCCGGGCCTGTCGTCAGGTAGTGTGCCATCCAGTTCGACGGATTGTTGTACTGGTCGGGCATGTAGTATTTATCGGGGTTGCGGTTATAAATCTCCCTTGCCAGCCTGATGGCGCCGTCGGAGCCCTCAAAAGGGCTTGAATATATTATGCCGGCTCCGAATCCGGCTATGATCTTCTTCCGTTCAATGCTCGCATTCTGCGGAATGACGATCTCCGCCCTATAGCCCTTGACCGCGGCGATCATCGCATAGGCAATGCCGGTGTTGCCGGAGGTTGAATCAATGATAATCTTGTCCCTTGTAAGGGCACCGGATTCCTCCGCATCCAGAATCATGCGGTAGGCAGCACGGTCCTTGACCGAGCCGCCGGGATTATAGCCCTCAAGCTTTGCATATATACTTACATCCCCGCTTATGTCACCCGCAAGGGAGTCCATGCGGAGCAGGGGTGTCCCTCCGATGGTATCCAGTATGTTGTCTTCCACGGTATCAATAATCTTCATCTTTCCAATATCCCTCACAACCCGCAGCTCTCCTGCCTGTTTACCTTACAGTAGCATAAAACACCGCCAGCGGGGCAGGGGAGTCTGCAGGAAAAGCTTTATCTGCGATTCCTTCAGGAAATATTCCGCACGGCATATTGACGTCCTTTTGGAACCTCACTTTCCGTTATTTCCTGCAACAGAAACATATTTCCAATATCTTATCGCTTTATAAAGGTTTTCCGGCAGACTCCCCTGCCCGTTTATGCAACAAGATAAGCTATATCCCCTCATACTGTGTGCTGTCGGAATGAAACAGCTTGGTGCTCAGGTATCTCTCGCCTGTATCAGGGAAAAGGGTGATAACCTTTTTGCCCTTTCCGAGGCGCCGCGCTATTTGATCAGCGGCAAAAAAATTCGCCCCTGACGATATGCCGCACAGTATACCCTCATTCTTTATAATCCTGAGCGCGGTGTCGCACGCATCTTCATCCGAGACGCGGATAATCTCGTCGATTATGTCCATGTTCAGGACATCCGGCACGAAACCCGCACCTATACCCTGGATATCGTGCAGTCCCGGCTTGCCGCCCGACAGCACAGGGCTTTTGGCAGGTTCAACGGCCACAATCCTTACATGCCCGCCGAGCTCTTCTTTCAGCACTTCCCCCACCCCTGTGATGGTGCCCCCTGTGCCGACGCCTGCGACAAAGGCGTCAACGTCGCCCGCCTGCCTCAGTATCTCCAGGGCCGTTGTCCTGCGGTGCGCAGCGGGATTGGCCGGATTTTTAAACTGCTGCGGCTGAAAATACCCTTTTCTGCCGGCTAACTCCCCTGCTTTCCTGACGGCCCCGATCATGTCCTCAGTGCCTTCGGTAAGGATAACCTCGGCGCCGAAGGCCTTCAGCATATTCCTCCGCTCAAC
>JAADFS010000199.1 GCA_013152795.1 Deferribacteres bacterium | reverse complement strand
ATACATCAAAATACAAACCCTGGCACATTAAAACATCCATTGCGTTTACTGACAGGAAAAAGGCTCTGGATTTTGAGTCATATCTGAAAAGCGCATCCGGCCGTGCCTTTGCCAAGAAACGTCTTTGAGCTACGGATCGGCTGCCAGCCTTCGTTTAAACTTCGGCTCGGCACGCCGCGGCGTAGCTTCAAGCGAAGCCGGGCGCACTGACTTGCAGGGAATTATAATGCGTGTTTGTTTAAGATATGCATATGATATAATAACTCAGGACTTGTTGAGAGGTGGATCATGTCTACAACATTCAAAGGAAAAGACATTATAAGAATCAAGCAATATGTGACAGATAAAAGAGGTCACAAGATTGCTGCTATTTTAGATATAGATGAAATCAAAAGACTGGAAGAACTGCTTGAAGATGTTGCTGATCTGAAGGTTGTCGAAGACAGGATAAAAGAGCCTGTAGAAGACTACGAGGCTTACAGCCGAAAAAGAAAATCCCGCCTGTAAGTGTATAAAATAGTAATCAAAAAGTCTGCAGGAAAAGAAATTGATTGTGTTCCTGATCCCAGCTTTCTAAAGATTGACAAGGCCATTTTATCTCTCAGAGAGGACCCATATCCTTATCCTCGCTCCAAAAAGCTTAAAGGCGAAAATAAGTTCAGACTACGTATAGGAGCATATAGAGTTATTTACTCTGTTGATGAGAAACAAAAGATTATTACGGTTTACCGGGTAAGACATCGCAAGGACGTTTACAGGTAAAAAAGAGGAGGGGAGAGGCCCCAGGCCCCTGGCACGATTAATGAGCATATGTCGATGCCATCGACATATCTGAAAAACATGTCGATAAAATCGTGTTTCATGGACATGTTTTTTGTCCTTTATTTCGACCCGCAAGTTACCCCGCAAGTTACACCCTAAGTTACACCCTAAGGTGCGAGGTTGTTCACCGTGCCCGCAGGAAGAATGTCCGTCACTGTCATATGTTCACCCCTGGCAATAGACTTCCTTGATAATCCGCCGTTGCCCTTCTTAAGCAGAACAGGGTAATCCATCCTGATCCGCTGTCCCATCCTTCTCGGATATCCGGAGATTAATCAGGTGTTTGCCTTGCTCTTTGCCTTACGGATGATATAACATACGCTATTATATTATTAAGAACGTTGGCCAATGGTCTACCGCCAAACGAGAGGTACCCTGAATGGATATGAAAGCTCAAGACTTTGCTGTGTTGATTAAGGATATACGGCGACAACTTGCCTTCAGTCAGGAAGACCTGGCACGGCAGATCGGCGTCAGCTACGCTACCGTAAACCGCTGGGAAAATTGTCAATCCAGGCCTTCGAAGCTTGCCAGGGTACAGTTTGATTCCTTTTGTGTCAAAATGGTCAGGCAGGGAAAACTGAGGTTGCCCGGAGGTGACAAATAAGTAAAAGGAAAGATAGTGCCAAGCCCGGCTTTGAAAAGATGAATTTGGGGCGTCACGTTGAATAGAGAAAAAATTACTCTTTCGCAACTCGAATCTTTCCTTATGAAAGCGGCGGACATTTTGCGCGGCAAGATGGATGCGTCCGAGTTCAAGGAATACATTTTCGGCCTGCTTTTCCTGAAACGTCTTTCAGACGAGTTTGATCTTAAAAGGGAAGAGGTCAGGAAAACCTATATTCACCTGAAAAAGATTGCCCCGGAAGAATATGACCGTATAGTTGAAAAAGAAAAAGGAGCTTACGGAGAAACCTTTTTTGTGCCCAGGCGAGCACGGTGGACTGAACCCTGGACAGATGAGAACGGTGAAACAGTCCCGGCCATAAAGGACCTGAAACACGATATCGGCAACATGCTCAACAAGGCGATTGCTGCCATCGAGGACGAGAACGACTCGCTGGCCGGGGTGCTCAAAAACAACATTAATTTCAACGAAGTGAAGGGAAAAACGAAGATCCCGGACCAGAAATGGAAAGACCTGCTCGACCATTTCAGCCAGCCGCGCTTCGTCCTCGTCAATGACAATTTCGAGTTTCCCGATCTCCTCGGTGCGGCCTATGAATACCTGATCAAGTACTTTGCCGACAGTGCCGGCAAAAAGGGAGGCGAATTCTATACACCCTCCGAAGTGGTGCGCCTGCTGGTACAGCTCGTCAAGCCGGAAGCAGGCAATACCGTTTACGACCCTACGGTGGGCTCTGGTGGATTCCTGATACAGGCCCACCAGTATGTGGAAGAACAGGGGCAGGACCCGAATAACCTGGCTCTTTACGGGCAGGACTCCAACGGCACGGTCTGGTCGATCTGCAACATGAATATGATCCTCCACAACATCACCCGCTTCACCATCGAAAACGGTGATACCCTGGAAGACCCGCTTATTCTCGAAAACGGACAGATTCGCAAATTCGACCGCGTACTGGCCAATCCACCATTCTCGCAGAACTACAGCCGCGCCAACATGAAATTCACCAACCGGTTCCGCGAGTGGGCGCCTGAGACCGGCAAAAAGGCTGATCTGATGTTCGTACAGCACATGCTTGCCAGCCTAAAGCCTGACGGGCGCATGGCCACCATCATGCCTCATGGCGTGCTTTTTCGTGGCGGCAAGGAAAAACTGATCCGTGAACTGCTGATCAAAGACGATGTAATCGAGGCCATCATCAGCCTGCCTCCAGGTCTTTTCTACGGAACCGGCATTCCCGCCTGCGTACTCGTGTGCAGCAAGAACAAACCCGATGCCTTGCGCGGCAAGATCCTGTTCATCAATGCCGACCGTGAATTCGCCGAAGGCAAGAACCAGAACAGGCTGCGGCCGGAAGACATCGAAAAAATTGACTTTGTTTTCACTCATAAGCGTGAGATTTCCAAATACAGCCGTTTGGTGGATAAAGCGGAGATCATTAAAAAGCACGATTACAATCTGAACATCCGCCGCTATGTGGACAACACTCCGGATCCCGAACCGGAAGACGTGCAGGCCCATCTCATTGGCGGCATTCCCGAGAGCGAAGTCACCGCGCGCAATGATGATTTTGCCAAATTCAGCATAAAGACCGAAACCCTTTTCAAACCAAAGCGGTCCGGATATCTAACGTTCCTTGAATCCATTGACGCTAAGCCTGCCATCAAGGGCTTCATTGAAGTCAATCCCCAGGTAGCGCGGACGCTGAAAACCCATCACAACGCCCTTGAAGAGTGGTGGGATATAGCACGCGATGCCTTTGCAGACCTGGAACATGCAAACCATGGTGGCCGCAAGATGCCGGAAGTTCGCCACGAGTTGATAACCTCGCTCAAGGACAAGCTCGTGCCCCTTGGCGTACTGGACGAGTTCAGGAGCGCAGGCGTCTTTGTCAACTGGTGGCAGCAAATCCGCTACGACCTCAAGACCATCGTCTCCACCGGCTGGCATCACACACTGATCCCCGACGATTACCTGATTGCCAAGTTTTTCCAGACAGAAGCCGATGAAATCGAGGCGCTGGAAGCAAAAATAAGTGAACTGGAAAGTGAAATGGCCGAAGCGGTGGAGAGAGCGCAGGAGGTGGCCGCCTTTGAGCCGGAAGAAGATGAAAAAGTCACTACTGCTGTCATCAAGAAGGCGCTCAAGGCACTGATTGATGACCTGAAAGAAAGCAGCGGCGAGTCTGCCCGGAGTGAGCTGGAGGCGCTCAAAGCACAGGACGAGGCGATCAGGCAGATAGAAAAACGCATTAAGGAAGCCAAGGCCGCGCTCAAGGAAAAAACCGGAGAATTGGAGCTGAAGATTCAGCTCAAACGCCTTGGTGGCGATGGCTTTAAGGCTGAGAGCATCGAGCTCATTCAGCAGGTTGAGGTCCAACTCGCCGAACTGGATGAAAACATTAGGGAGAGCAAGAGAAAGATCACGGCCTTGAATAAAGACAAGGCCGTATTGGAGGCACGCATCGCCAAAACCGACGACTTGCTGGCCGAAATCGGCGGACAACTAACGGATGAGGAAGCAAAGGC
>JAADFS010000198.1 GCA_013152795.1 Deferribacteres bacterium | reverse complement strand
AGCCACAGCCCGGATGAGTGGATGAAGTCGTGGAAGGAGGAGCCCAACAGGAGTGTCTTCAAGAACCTGATAAAGGAATTTGCAGCGGTCACGAGGGCCCAGTCCGGGAGGGGATTCAACAGGGCCGAGGAGGACGATGAAAAGGTGATTTTCTATCTCGACCCCTGCGGCAGCGGGGGCAGGATGAGGCGTGAGGGGAGGTACGGGCGCCGTACAACTTTCCGAGGGTAAAGGGGCCGCATCCGCTGACGTTCGGGCGGACGGATTTTCCGCATTACTGCCAGCACTGCGCCCTGTTCTGTTCGCAGATGCCCATAGAGTGGGACGGGGCCATATGGCCTGTGATGCTGCCCGGGGAGAAGGACGATGACCCGTGCAGGTTATTGTTCTACAAGGTCCCTGCGGATATTCCGGAGGAGTATTACACGCGGGTGGGCAAGAAGAAGGTGCTCAAAAAGGAGTGATTGGATAACTCCCCCGGCCCCTCTTAACCTAAAAGGGGAGATATTTGCTTCTCCCCTTAGGTTAAGGGGAGGTTGGGAGGGGTTACATGGAAATCCATAATTCAAATCAAAAAGGAGGAAGCTATGAGATTAAAGGACAAGACGGCTATTGTAACGGGCGGCGGGTCAGGAATCGGACGCGCCACCTGTGAGTTGTTCGCCAGGGAGGGAGCAAAGGTTGTGGTAGCGGATATCAACGCCGCCGGGGGTAATGAGACGGTCTCGCACATTCAAAAGGACAACGGCAGCGCAATATTCGTCGAGGCCGATGTATCAAAGGAAGAGGATGTAAAGAAGATGGTGGATGCCGCTGTGAAGGAGTTCGGGGGGATAAACATCCTGGTGAATAATGCAGCCGCGTTTATCCTCAAGGGCCTGGACGACGTGACACCGGAGGACTGGGTGAAGACAGTCGCCGTGAATCTGCAGGGGCCGTCCCTGTGTGTCAAGCACGTGGTGCCCGAGATGAAAAAGGCGGGCGGAGGCTCGATCGTCAACATATCCTCTGTATGCGGAATGATGGCCATGGGCAGCCACTTCCCCTACAGCCCGTCCAAGGGCGCGCTCATAACACTGAGCGGCTCCCTTGCGCAGGAGCTTGGTCCGTTCAACATACGCGTAAACACGGTTTCGCCCGGGGCGACCATAACCCCCGCAGTGGAGATGATCGCAAAGGAGCAGAACACGACGGTCGAGGAGGTGATCAATGCCTGTGTCAGGAAGGGCACATTCCTGAACCGTTATGCCCAGCCGGTTGAAATTGCATACGGCATACTGTTTCTTGCATCGGATGAGGCCTCGTATGTAACGGGCGCGAATCTCGTGGTGGACGGCGGGCTGATAGCACATTAGAAGTGCTGAGTTCGAAGTTCAGAGTGACGGGCAGGAGAGTTCCGGGTTGCGGGTTGCGGGTTCAACTTTTTGTTCTCCGTCCTTTACGGTCACGAACAACGGACACGACCCACGGGAATTTGGCAGACTCCTCTGCCCTGCTGGCGGTATCTTATGGTAAACCCGGAAACTACTTGAAGAAGGAGAGGATATGGAGAAAAGATGGAGAAATGTCCGCGGCCTGTTTATTGCTGCTGCGGCGATGGTTGCGGCGGTGTTTGTGTTTTCCGGCTGCCAGAAGCCGGAGGCAAGAGAGACCTTCAGGATAGGCATGGTCGCCGATCTTACCGGCAACTACGGCTTCATAGGCGAAGGAATGAAAAACGCAATGCTGCTGGCAAAAGATAAACTCAAGGGGAACAAGTACAGGTACGAGCTTTTGTTCGAGGACGACCAGGCCGACCCCAAACTGTCGGCGAGCGCGGCCAATAAACTGATAAATGTTGACAGGGTGGACGCCATAGTATCCATTGAGGCAAGCGCAGGGCACATCATTTCCGCGCTTGCGACCAAAAACAATATAATCCATTTCGGAATCACCACTGTAAAGAGCGTCGCCGAAGGGGACAACAACTTCATCCACTGGACGCCCCCGGCCGAGCAGGCCAGGGTGCTTGCCGGGGAGTTTCAGAAGAGAAACATCCGGCGTGTCGCCATATTCAAATCCCGGGCCCTGGAGGACTGGACGATGTATGTGCAGGAGCTGCGCAGGATCATCAAAGACACGGATATCACGATAGTGGCGGAGCAGGCATTCCAGGCCGGCAAAAAGGACTTCAGGAGCATGATCGCCGAGGCAAGGCGGAAAAAGCCCGACATCTACGTGCTGTTGTGTTCCACCCCCGCGCTGGAGATTCTGGCCAAGCAGATCAAAGAGGCAGGGATAAAGACCCCGCTGACCTCCATAGAGGCGTTTGAGGGGACGCAGGATGCGCAGTTGTTTGAGGGATACTGGTATGTAAGCAGCGCTGAACCAACGGCCGGGTTTGTTAATGCCTACAAACAGAAATACGGCCGGACCCCACCGCTGTGCGCGGGGAATGCCTATGACATCTTTAACCTCATCGTAACCGCCGTGGAGAGGGCGGGTGTGTCGCCGTCGACAAAACCGGCTGCCGGAGAGATTATTGCAGAGCTGAAGAAGATAAAGGACTTCAAAGGCGCGCTTGGTGTTTTGTATGTTGATGACAGCGGCATTGTGCACTCCGAGGCAAAACTCAAGATGGTCAAAAACGGCAGGTTCATCGAGATAGGCG
Source organism: Deferribacteres bacterium (assembly GCA_013152795.1). Taxonomy (GTDB): domain Bacteria; phylum Nitrospirota; class Thermodesulfovibrionia; order UBA6902; family UBA6902; genus JAADFS01. Next base: position 1,560 of record JAADFS010000198.1, on the reverse strand, counting down.
GGTAGGCCTTAAAGCTGCATAAACGGGCTTCCTGCTTGCCGAATCCTGTAGTTTCCCGTTACAATGTAACATCCTGATTTAATCGGCGCGTGGGTGGATGAGAGCAAAACAAAAACCGGCTATGAGATCAACTTTAACCGCTATTTTTATCATCAGCACACAGCTCCACGGCCACTTGAGGAGATAGAGACAGACCTTAGACAGATGGAGGCGGAGATTGCGGAGATGATATCGGAAATGACAGTATGAGGAAACAGTCTAAAAAAGCAACCATCCGTAAATCCGGTGTCAGCAAAAGACTCGCCGATGAAATCCGCGGACTTATCACTACCGCTCGCGAACATATTTCCCATGCTGCTAATGCCGGTCTTGTAGCTCTTTACTGGAATATTGGCAACCGCATCAGCAGAGAAATCCTGCAACAGAAGCGAGCCGAATATGGCGAACAAATTGTTGCTTCACTCGGGACACAGTTGAGTAAAGAATATGGTGAAGGATTTGCCGAAAAAAATCTGCGCAGAATGATTCAGTTTGCCGAAGTGTTTCCTGATTGGGAAATTGTCGTTACACTGTCACGACAATTAGGATGGAGCCATTTTGTTGCCATTATCCCTCTTAAAGACAAACTACAGCGCGACTTCTACGCTGAGATGTGCAGAGTTGAACGCTGGAGCGTGCGGCAATTAAGGGACAAGATCAGGTCGATGCTTTATGAACGTACAGCTTTGTCCAGGAAGCCAGAAAAACTGATCAGACAAGACCTTGCTTCTCTGCGTGAAGAAGACAGGCTGACACCGGACCTCGTCTTTCGTGATCCTTATATTTTAGACTTCCTCGGTTTAAAAGACTCATATTCCGAGAAAGACCTGGAGGCCGCTATCCTGATGAAAATGGAGTCCTTCATTCTTGAGCTTGGAGCCGGCTTTTCCTTCATCGCCCGGCAAAAGCGGATGATAATAGATGGAGAGGATTATTTCCTGGACCTGCTCTTTTTTCACCGCGGTCTTCGAAGGTTGGTAGCTATAGAACTGAAACTCGACCGGTTCAGAGCTGCGCATAAAGGACAGATGGAGCTCTATTTGCGCTGGCTCGATAAATATGAGCGGCAGAAAGGTGAAGACACACCCATTGGAATCATCCTGTGTGCGGGAAAGTCCACCGAGCATGTGGAACTTCTCCAACTGGAAAAGAGCAGCATCAGGGTTGCCGAGTACCTTACACAATTGCCGCCCCGTGACGTTCTGGAGGCAAAGCTGCACGAAGCAGTGCGCCTGGCCCGTGAACAGATTACTGTCCGTGATATCGAGGGGAAGGAAGAGCAGGAATAAGTGAGACAATTGCAATAAAGCCCGCAAACTCTGTTCGTGAATTCCCGACATATACAGAATACAAGGCCCCAGGCATTGAGTGGTTGGGGGGGCCGGACGATTCAAAAGCTGAAGTATATAGCTTCCATTGTAACAGTAGAGACCGGGTCTAAAGTCAGGTTAATTGCTAATCCTGGTCGGGTAGGTGTAATAACAGGGAACAATAGAGAACGCGCCACACGTCGTTTATGGG
>JAADFS010000197.1 GCA_013152795.1 Deferribacteres bacterium | reverse complement strand
GCGTGTTCACACGTATCCATAATTATTCCTCCAGAAGGTTCAACTGCCTGAGACTGCTGAGATACTCATGGACATCCCTTTTTATGTCTTCATGATCGCCGTTGAATTCGCTGCCGAGTATGGCTGCAATGGCATCGACATCCGTGTCCCCGTCAATCAGGGTCCATATGCGCGAGCCCACATCGTTCAGCGTGTGCATTGACCTGTTGTCAGGGGAGATTATGACTATCTCTCCGTCCACCTCCCGCCAGACGAGGTCATTTCTCCTGACGGGCTTGTTCTGTCTGTCCATGGATCACCTCCCAGAAAGAACGGTCTTTCCTGAATTTCATCCTGTAGCACGGAACGCCTTTCAGCAATTCACTCACCAGTGCCAGGAAGCGCGCATACGGGTATATCCGCTGTATGTCTGCAAGCGCAATAAAGCCGCCGTTGATGCCTTCCTTCATCAGTTCAGTGACGCCGTACATTCTGCTTACGCGAGATATTTCATTGAAGCCGCTCTTTTCTATGAAATAGATTCCCCTGCAGGGAACCCCCCTGTTGACGCCCCCTGCCTCGCCGGCAAACGGGGTGCCGAAGACCATTTTTTCTCCATGTTCATTTCTCTGCAGCAGCACTATTTCATCGCACAGGACGGTCCTCGGCCGGGAGAGCCTTGCTATGGTTGACTTGCCGTTTCCGGCGGAGCCGGAGAATATATACCCGTTTTCCCCGTCCGAGACCCCGCTGGAATGGATGAAAGTCCCCCTCCCGTTCAGTAAGAAGTAAAAGAGATAGGCATTGCATATGAATGTTTCGATAAGCTCTATACCCCTTAAGGGGATATCCCCCCTGAGATCTTCTATGGAGAAGGCGATCTCCCCCCTGAATTCTCTGGTATCAAACGTGAGGGTTGCGCAGATGGAGTCATAGCGCAGGGAATGGCGGAAGATATTCCGGCCTGATGTGCGGGCCGCCTCCGCGGAGGTATTCTTTACAGTGATGGAGATATCCGGCTTTCCCTCAGTGCAGAACCCCTGCCGCTCGTAGCCCGAGAGGACCGCCCCGAATTCATTCCGGAAAAAGCCCTTCTCAAACGCTATCGAGCAAAGGACGTTGCCGATTTCAATGGTGTGTTGGCCTGCTGCCATTACCCTGCCTCTCCTGGTGAAGCAGTATAATCATCCCCTGCCTGAGCCCAGCCAGTACTCGCCACGGCTTGTGTCACCCTCATCATAAAAGCCGTTTATCCCGTTTTCCATGTACAGCCCGCTGTCTCCTCCGTGCAATTCCTCTATGTAATCCGCCAGTATCTCGGAGAGGTCTCCTCCCGCATGAATAAACTTTAAGCCATACTTGTAATAGTTGTTTTCCCTCCGCATCCATATGACTTCCGCCTGTGAATTCAGTTCCCTGTGCCGGCCGTTTCCATCACCTGATATGTTGACATATATCTTCTTCCCGGGTGGGAAATCCTGTGTCAGCCTGGCTGAAAATCCACTGAGGCTTATATCTAACAGTGTGCCCGGACTTGCTGTGCCGTTTCTGAAATCCGTTGCAAATGAGAATTTCAGCTCGGTGCCGAACCGTTTATGTTCCCTGCGGCCGTTTGTTAATCTCTTGTATATACTTATGACATCTTGCCTGTCCCTTATCATATTATGATTCAAGGCCCTGAGGATTCCTGATACTGGCCAGTTCATTTCCTCCGGAACAGCCATCATGATTTTTTCATAGGGTGTGCTCTTTATTTCCTCATCCGCATTGAACAGTTCTTCGGACAGCTTTTCGCCGGGCCTCAGACCGGTGAAAATTATATCCATATCGATTCCGGGCTTGTGTCCATAAAGGCTGATCATCCTTTTCGCCAGATCCAGAATTTTTACGGGTTTTCCCATGTCAAGCACAAATATCTCTCCTCCGTTGCCGATTGAGGACGCCTGAAGGACGAGGTTCACGGCCTCCGGAATCGTCATGAAGTACCGTCTTATCTCCGGATGGGTGACTGTCACCGGGCCTCCCCTTTTGATCTGTTCCCTGAATATGGGCACCACGCTGCCGCTGCTGTCCAGGACATTGCCGAATCTGACAATCATGTAACTGGTAAGATTGTGCAAGCCTTTTTCTTTTATTATCGCCCTGACCACATCCTCGGCTATCTTCTTTGTCATCCCCATGACATTCACCGGGTTTACGGCCTTGTCCGTTGATATCATGACAAACCTTTCGACTCCGTATTCCCCAGACTTCTCCGCCATTATCTTTGTGCCTATCACGTTGGTCTTGAAAGCCTCATAGGGGTTATCCTCCATCAGCGGCACATGTTTGTACGCAGCGGCATGAAAGACTATCTGCGGCTGATACTCCGCCATAAGCCTGCCGACCCTGCCCTCATCAAGGATATCACCTATAACGGGGGTGATTATTACAGAGTCCGAGTCCGGCGACAGACGCAGTCTCCTGTCTATCATGAAGAGACTCTCTTCATGTCTTTCAAGCAGTATAAGACTTGCCGGGTGGTAAGAAAGTACCTGCTTTGAAAGCTCCGAGCCGATGGATCCCCCTGCACCGGTTATCATCACGGTTTTGCCTTTTATAAAGGACCTCAGACGTGCACTCTCATACAACAGCGGCGCCCTGAACAGAACATCTTCGGGCTCGATCAGTTTCAGTGAACCCACGGGATTGCTCCCGTTGAGAATATCACACAGGCGCGGCATTGTTTTTATCGGCAGGCCGTATTGCCTGAGGTCCCTGACGATCTCCTTGATGACCGCCTCTGGTGCCGACGGTATGGCAATCAGAAACTCCTCCACCTGCCTGAATTCAGGGATGTTTTTCAGCTCCCTTCTTGTGCCGAGTATGGGAATATCCCGTATCTTGAGATTTTTCTTTGCCGGATCATCATCAATAAAGCCTATTATCTTGTAACCGTAATATATGCTCTTTTCGACATGACGGGCAAACATCTCCGCCGCATCCCCGGCGCCTATCACCATGATTCTCCTGTCCGTCCCGCTGCTGCTTTTCTTTTTTTCATATACATCATTCAGGCGCCTGAACATCCTTATGCCGCATAAGAGAAACACATTCAGAAACCAGTCGATGATATAGATCGACAGGGGATAGGATGTATAACCCAGAATGTAGCGTACAGTCACGAAGAAGACGCCTGTGCCGAGGGTTATCGAGAAGCACAGCTTTATGACGTCTGCAAGGCTTACATACTTCCAAAGGCCCCTGTCCATGGAGAATATGAAATGGATACTGATCCTGATCAGAAGCAGAAGGGGGAGAAATCTGAAAAATAATCCAATGTAGGGACCGGTATTGCCGTCAAACCTGATACTGAAGGCAAGATAATTTGAAAGTGCAAAGATAACCGCCTGAATACCCATGACCGCGAACTTCCTGTAGGGCGTAGAGAATGCTATCGTCTTTTCAATAAAATGAGCCGGATACAGGATACCCGCGACGGTCATCACGATCAGCCTTATGTCGGAGACCAGCGATGCCTTGGCCGCGTATTCCCTTGCAAGCCTGATCTTCTCGGGCAGGAGTATATTCACGTAGTACTCCTCAGGGTTCTCCTTGTCCTTCAATACCTCCTCTTCATTCCTGAACGCCAGTGAGGCGGCATCCGTAATCCCCGGCCTTACCCTGAGAATATCCTCATAGTCCTTTCTGAATCTGCGGACATATTCTTCCACCTCCGGCCTCGGCCCGACAAGGCTCATATCGCCTTTTAAGACATTTATGAGCTGGGGCAGTTCATCAAGCTTTGTTTTTCTCAGGTATCTTCCCACCCCGGTTATTCTCGGATCTCCGGCCACAGTTATTGCAGGCCCGTCTCCCGGTGCATCGACTCTCATGCTCCTGAACTTGTAAAGATTAAACGGCCTGAGATTTCTTCCCATTCTTTTCTGAATAAAGAACACCGGGCCTTTGCTGTCGAGCCTGATTAAGACCGCGATAATCAGAAGAAACAGGGGTGAAAGCAGAAGGAGGCCGGTTAAGGAGACTGTAATGTCGAATAGACGTTTCATTTCATATCGCTTATCTCTTGTATTCTTCCGCCACGTCCATCACTTTTTCCGCCACATACTCAACCTCTTCATCCGTCATACCGGGATAGATCGGCAGGGAGATGCTTCTTTCGTAAACCCATTCGGCGTTTTCGAAACTCCCTGCATCCAGTGACAGGGCGTTTCTGTAATACGGATGCCTGTGCAATGGAATAAAATGGACGCTTGTACTTATCCCCTTTTGTTTCAGTTTTTCGATAAACCCGTCCCTGTTGATAATCAATGCTTCAAGATTAAGCTTGATAACATAGAGATGCCACGAGGATGTCCTGTCCGGCCTGACAGGGGGAGGTATAATGACGCCGGAGTCACGGAAGGCTGATGTATACTTTTCAGCAATAGCGTTTCTCCTCTCCCGCATCCAGTCGATCTTGCGTAGCTGGGCGAGCCCGAGCCCGGACTGGATGTCCGTCATATTGTATTTGTATCCAGCCTCTACAACCTCGTAATACCATGAGCCTTTATCCGAGTACCTGTCCCAGGCGTCGTTTGAGATTCCATGCAGTCTCAATATTTTTATTCTTTCAGCCCATTCGTCATTGCCGGTGGTTATCATGCCTCCCTCGCCTGTTGAAAGCGTCTTTGTTGCATAGAAACTGAAGCATGTCAGGTCACCGATAGTGCCCACCTTTTCATCCCTGTACCAGGCAGGCAGGGAATGCGCCGCATCTTCGACAACGGTAAGACCGTGTCCGTCGGCTATTTGTCTGATGGCGGTCATATCACAGGGTTGTCCTGCAAAGTGGACAGGTATAATCACCTTTGTCCCTGGTGTTACGGCCTTTTCAACGGCGCATGGGTCAATATTGTGAGTGTCTCTGTCAATGTCCACTATGACAGGCCTTGCCCTGAGATACCTGACAACCTCGCCGGTTGCCGTAAACGTCATTGTCGGGATAATGACCTCATCATCCTCCTGCACCCCGACCGCCTCCAGTGCAAGGTGCAGTGCCGCTGTGCAGGAATTTACGGATATTGCATATTGCGAACCGATATAATCTCTGAATTCTTCCTCGAACCTCACGGTCTTAGGCCCCATCGTAAGCCAGCCCGATTTTATGGAGTCGATGACCTCGTTTATTTCATCATCCGTTGTGTAAGGCCTGTGGAAGGGGACTTGCATTAATGCTTCACAGGGTACGGCTGATTCGTGCAGGGGGGTATTCACTTGTAATAGTTCACCGTGAGGCTGAGGGCTGGAAGATTGATGTGCTTTTCTATATACTGGTCCGGTACTGAAACTGTTCAGCCTTTTCTCTGTTCATTCTGACTTCTGGCTTCCGGCTCCTGAATTCCTGTTAAGGATTTGTTATATCCAATCAATCTCTTTGAAACAATCAAGACAACAAGCAACATCCCCACAGCCTCAAACACCAGGTAATGCCCGCTGGGCAGTTTATATCCTATTGTCTGCGGCCAGTGATCGAGCAACGCTGGAAAATCAAACACCTTAAACTTGTTTATCTTGTTATTAAATGGATAAACGAATGATCTCAAATCTGAATTGACAAAATCGAATATGACGTTTGCCGTCATGATGGACAAGTATATAAATGCCTTTCTGAAAACAAAAAATGCAATCGGCAGTAAAACAATGTAAAAAGGCAGTGAATGAAAGATGCCATGTGTCGGGTATTTTGGTCTTATAAGATGGATGCTCCTGTCTAGAATGTCAGGTGATAAGGCTGCCACTGAGAGGGCAAGCATTTTCTTATACGATAAATACCGCTCTCCTTTGTTGAGAAGCGTAAAAAGACCAAGTGTGAAACCGACATGGCCT
>JAADFS010000196.1 GCA_013152795.1 Deferribacteres bacterium | reverse complement strand
TGAATCACGCTGAAGCATGACGAACGGATGGTGAAATAATCTGCTTTGTCGCTGTGAGCCGTTCCTTACCACCAAAGATTTCAGGTTCTTTGCGCTTACAATGTTTGCCTTATCCCCGCCATCCCCTTCATCCCTGTTAAATCAAGTCTTTAGATGCAGTGAGGTACGCATCGTTGTGATGAATCCAAAAGATTTCAGGTTCTCTGCGCTTACGGTGTTTGCCTTATCCCCGCCATCCCCTTCATCCCTGTTGAATCAAGCCTTTGCCTGCCTTTATCCCTGTCAGCTGATCGCCTCACTCATCCCCAGCCCTATACCCGTCTTTGTGCGCCTCGGTGTCGCGGCGATGAGCGGCAAGATCATCTGCCACCGCGTCGAGCTTTCCGGCCAAGGCATCGACCTTGAAATCGACCATGCCGAAACGCTCCTCGGATTTCCGGCCAAGATCCTGAATCTCATTCCGCAGAACCTCGTGGCCTTCGAGTACCAGTTCGATTTTGCCGGTCATGTCTTCCAGCAACATTTCCAGATGATCTTTCTCCATCAGTAATTTCCCCTTCCCCTCAATATAAGAACCCAAAGACCCAAAGCGGTATCTTTCTTCCAAACCCCTTTTCCATATCATCCACAGCCAGAAAACTGTTTTCAATATCCTTTATCTGATCAAACCCTTTGTTTCTGCCGCCGATTTCAAAGAGGTATGCATCGTCAACCAGAAAGTCCCCCTGCCGCGGCGCCTTGAGCACATGCCCGGTGCTGAGCATATTCAGGAAAAAAGTCTCCCGGATGGTTCCCGTGTCCGAGTCCGGCGCAAAGGCATGGATAAGATTGGTGTTGTTCAGAAAAATCTTTTCCGGCTTCTCAAAGCCACGGAGTCCCTTTCCGGAGCGACTCAGCCCCAGGACCAAACCGCAGTCTTCCAGATATTTCAGATAGGTCTTAAGTGTACGCTGATCACCGACGTCCGTCAGCTTTGTCAATTTATTAAAATCGGGAATAAATGGGACAGTCGCTGAAATAACCCGCAAAAGCGCCGCAATCTTTTTGACGCTGTTTCCGGTCAGAGCGGGCTGAACAGCAATGAGGTCACTCTCGATGGTAGTATGCAGATTTTGATTGAGCAGCTGATAAAATAGGGCCTCATCCCTGCCCTCAAAATAGAATGGATAATAGCCGTGTTTGAGATATGCCTTGAACAGCGCCAGGACCTTTTTCTCCCGAAGTTTGTCGACAATTTCGTGTGTTATGCGAACATGATCGCTTAATATATCCTCGAGGGTGCAAGAAGGCAGCGCTATGTCGAGAGACATCTCGATATATTCCCGAAAGGACATGCCCCACATTCGAATCTGCAAGGCTCTGCGGCTCAAATCATGGCTGCCTTTATAAATTTCCAGGGCTGAGCTTCCCGAGGCCAGAACGTTGAGCCCGGCAAAGGTATCGGTGATGGACTTGAGTTCCATGGACCACTGTGGATATTTATGAATTTCATCAAAACATATGGTTTTGCCTCCGTGATTGACGAACTGTTCAGCGATCTCGTACAGACTCCGGGACCCAATGAGAAAATGATCCGCCTGAACATACAGGATGGTTTCACTCAATCTGTCCTGTCCGCCCACATCCAGGAGGTGCTGGACCATGGCTGTGGTTTTACCGATGCCCCTCTGCCCCAGTATGATACACAATCTTCCGGTCAGGTTGTGCTCCCGCAGAAAATATCGTCTGTAGGGTCTATTAAAAACCGTTAACTGAGTCTGGCTGAGCCGATAAAGATTTTCCATAAAAACCCTTTTGTATGGGATCGCATTCCATATTATTCAAATAATATTAGGAATGCAATACCATCTTTCTATCATTATGGTTGGATCTCCTCTGTGAAACCCTCTTGAAAAAACCCTGCCTGTCCTGAGCAAGCGTCAGCGCGTCGAAGGGTGGTGTGACCCTCAAGTCACGCCATCGGCGTGACTGTGATAAATCAGTTTTTGACCATCGGGATTGCCGCGTCACTCTCGTCTCCCTCGATACTCCTCGCAATGACTTCGCTGGTCATTGAACGTTGAACCTTGAACATTGAACCTTCTTTCCCCACGTTGAACATTGAACGTTGTTTTTTGGACCCGCTCTTCCCCTTTGGACCCTTGGACGTTCTTCAATACACTTCCCCATGTTTTCCCACATTGACAGGAATTATTGTTTTTTCGTCGATAAGGAATTCGAGGGTAATGCGGTAACTGATGTTAATGGAAACAGAGTGCAGAGCACTGAGCCGCCCTTTGAGCCGATGCAAGCGAAGGGAGGGGTGGAAAGGATCAACTTCGAGAAGTTTGAGCGTTTTCTCGTATTGAGGTACGAGGTTCCGGTGATGGTTAATGAACCTGGCTGCCTTACGGTTATAACTGTGCGTGTAGAGAATCCGGAAATTCACTCAGCGGCCTTCGAAATGCGCCTTATATGGTCCTCCACCGATTCCTCGACGTACTCGCCGTCAGCTACTTCCCGCCTGGACTCGTTCAGGGCCGCTTCAAGCTCACAGACCCGCAGCCGATTGTAGGTCTCCAGATCCATTACAACATAACGATCCTGCCCGCGAATAGTGATTGTCGCCTCACCACCACCTTCGAGGGCTTTGCTGATGGAGGAAACACCTTTCGTCTTCAGTTCGTTTGCTGCAATGGTCTTCATAGCTCACCTGCCTGAAAAGGTTCATAGCACTGTTATTAGTGCTAACAACAGTACTGTGATTAATGTGGTTTGGCAAGGGGAAAGAGGATAATGAACTTAAAGACTTATTGGCCGCTGATGCACGCTGCGCTCCGCGGGCCCCGGAATGCTGAAGTCCAGTGTCCAGTGTCCAGTGTCCAGAGTCCAGAGTTTCAGGAACTGCCACGGCGTCATCGCGAGCTGGAACCTGTGCGACGCGATCCCGTAGGCGACCGGAGGGCGCCGTGACGATCTTTTCAGCTCCGCATGAGATTGCCGCGTCCCTCTCGTCTCCCTCGATGCTCCTCGCAATGACTTCGCTGGTCATTGAACCTTGAACTTTGAACGTTCTTTTCCCACGTTGAACGCTCTTAGGACACGCTACCGCCATCAGGGTGAAGCGGTTCGCCCTGGATCGACGATCTTAAAAACCCCTTAACAACCCGTTGGGCTCACTTATGGGATGTAAGCGGTAGGCTGTAAGCTGCAGGCTACAGCCGCCCCACCCAAAGGAGAATCAGCAGGCCGCAACCATGTTCAGGGGTATTTGCACTTCTACGAAGCGGTTTAGAAGATCCATCAGAACGAGCACCCGCTCCTTGCCGCTCATGCACCGGAAAACCCCCTCCAGATCACTCATGGGGCCGTCGACAACCCGGACTCTCTGCTCGGGACAAAAAGGCGCCCCGGGGTTCGACTCGCACAGTATGACCCCGTTTTCGTCCTCGTGCCCTTTGAGGCCGGCTATTACCTCACTCGGGATTTGGGGATAATATGGACCGAAATTGACGGCGCCGATGGCTCCATAGGTGCCGGCAATGGCGACCCAGTTCCGCTCATGGGGCATCAGATTCAGAAACAGGTATCCGGGGAAAAACGGCCTCGACACCCAGCATTTTTTCCGGGCATGGCTTGTCAGCGATAACGTTCTGGGAAGGTAGGTCTCATACCCCTGACGTTCGAACTGCTCTTTGGCGTAGTGTTCTTTCCTGGGTTTGGTTCGGACCGCGTACCATTGCTTTTCCATCGGAAATCCCCCAAAGACTAACGTTCAACGTGGTAAGTCAGTCCAGAGTCCAGTGTTTCAGGAACTGCCACGGCGTCATCACGAGCTGGAACCTGTGCGAAGCGATCCCGCCGCGGCCGGAGGGCGCCGTGACGACCTTTTCAGCTCCGCATGAGATTGCCGCGTCCCCTTCGACAGTTCGACAGGCTCACTGCAGGCAAGCTCAGGGTCCTCGCAATGACTTCGCTGGTCATTGAACATTGAACTTTGAACGTTCTTTACCCCGTTGAACATTGAACATTCTTTTTTGGACCCACTTTTTCCCTCTGGACACTGGACTTTCGACTCTGGACTATTTTTT
>JAADFS010000195.1 GCA_013152795.1 Deferribacteres bacterium | reverse complement strand
ATTCATCGGGCCAGAAATTCCATACCCTGAGGAGTTCCACGGTAAACACTATCTCCTTTTCGATGCCGGAATTTATGGTCGCCTCGAATTCCGCGACATTCTCCACAGAGAGACTGACGATTATGTTGTTGTCGATTATCTGCATGTCCATGTCGATAACATCAGGCGTTGAGGCAGAGCCTGATGCGGCCGCCAATACCGCGCACATGGTAATGAAGATGATGAAAGCCTGTTTTTTCATCCTGATTAAACCTTACAATGGCATAAAATACCGCCGGCGGGGCAGAGGAGTCTGCCGGGAAAGCTTTATCTTCGATTCCTTCAGGGTTAACAGGTCACCATCCCTCCCCCTACCCCCCTCCCGAGGGGAGGGGGGACTTGTTTCTTTCTGCACCCTGACAACTGCACCCTGCACCCTTAACTTTGAACTCCGAACCCGCAACCCGGGGAATTATTCATACCTCAACTGCTCGACCGGATCGAGCTTTGCAGCCTGCCACGACGACGGATAGACCGTGGCCAGGAAGCTTATAAGCACCGCCGCCGCCGGGACCACGAGGAAGTCGAACAGATTCAGTTTCACGGGGAGATAACTCAGGTAATACACGTCACCCGGAAGGCTTATGAACTTGTAAGTCTGCAACAGGCGGCACAGTACATACCCGCCTGCGGCGCCGGCAGCCGTGCCTATAATGCCGATCAGGAGGCCGTGAATCATGAAGATAGACATAATCCCACTGCTCCGCGCGCCCATGGCCTTCATGATGGCTATCTCGCGGCCTTTTTCTATGACCGTCATTATGAGGTTGCTTACGATATTGAATGAGGCGACGAGGATTATCAGCGTGAGAATGATGAACATCACGATCTTTTCGAGTTTAAGCGCGGAAAAGAGATTCCTGTTCATCTGCATCCAGTCCTGCGCATAATAAGGGTATTGAAGCAGCCGCTCGATCCTGTCCGCTATCTGCCGCGCATTGTAGATATCGTCTGTCTTGACCTCAATGCCGCTGACTGCATCACCGTAGCCGAAGAATTCCTGCGCAACGCGAAGGCTGATAAAGGCAAGGCTTGAGTCATACTCATACATGCCCGCCTGGAAAAACCCGGCGATCCTGAACTTCTTCATCTTGGGGATCATGCCGAGGGGGCCGATCTCACCCACGGGCGAGACCATTTCAACCACATCTCCAACCATGAGCCTCAGGTTTCTCATAAGCTCCCTCCCCACTATGATCCCCGGAATACCGCCGCTGCCGTCATCAAGGTCCCTGATGCTGCCCGCCTTGAGGCTCTTAAGGATATCCGTCGTGCGCGTGCCGGAGGCAGGGTCGATGCCCCTTATAACAACGCCGTATGCCCTGTCACCGGACCTGAGCATGGCCTGCCCGTAAATAAAAGGCGAGGAATCCATCACTCCCTCAACCGTATTGATCTCCTTCCTCAGTTCGCGGTAGTTGCTTATCCGTCCCTCATAGCTGAGGGTGACAATGTGGGAGTTGACCCCGAGGATTTTTTCCTGGAGGTCTTCCTGAAATCCGCTCATTACGGAAAGAACGGTTATAAGCGTCATCACACCAAGGGCCACACCTGCAATGGAGATAAAGGTATTGATTGATATCCAGCCGTGCCTCTTTTTTGACTTGAAATACCGGAGCGCTATGAAAAATTGGTAAGGAAGGTTCATATGCCGTCTTACTCTAACAATCCCGACAGGATCTTTGTCTTTTCATCAATCAGCCTGTCAAGATTCTCCCGCTCCATCCGCAGCTTGAAGAGTTCATCCGCTATGCCGAAGGCGGCCATCACGGTGGCCTTTGTCTGGTTTACATTTGGAGCTACACTGTATATCTCTTTCAGCTTTTCATCAATATACCCGGCAAGCGACTTTACATACTCCTCATCCTCATCGGTCTTGATGTAATAGCTCTGGCCAAGTATCTGGACTTCAACAGAACGCATTCTTCACCACCCGGTCATGTGTTAAACATTAAAATACCGCCAGCGGGGCAGAGGAGTCTGGCGGAACTCCTCTGCCCGTTTATGCAACATTAAACCTGAACAGTATTGCTGATCCGGCCCCGGCATTTTACAGTTCAACGGATTCAAGCTCTCTTATCAGATTCTCCACCTGTGTCCTTACTGTTTCACGCTCACTGCTGAGCTTATCGATATTGGTCCTCAGGTTGTCCATATCCTCAAGCTCCCGCTTAAGCCTTGCCAACTCCTCATCTTTCCTGCTGAGTTCTTCCTGCAGACCGGATATCTTTGCATTCAATGCATTGTTTTCCTCGGTAAGAGACTTAATTTTATCGATCACCTTCGTGATCTTATCCTCAAGCAAGCGTATCTTTTCCAAAGATGAATCCTCCTTCAAAAAGTTGAACATATCCTGTTGCATCAGCATGTAACTTATCAAAAACAAATTAAAAAGTAAACCCCGCAGGCAGGGTCCGTGTTTCTATCCCGGCCCGCTGATTCCCGTGACGGGCAGGCCGTTTATGGTCCTGTACTGCCAGTAGCTTTTAAGCACCTTCTTCACATACCGCCTCGTCTCCTTGTAGGGTATGTTTTCTATGAACTCGGTTATATCATGGTCGTTGAACCTTGCCATCCATCTCCTCAGGGTCTTTTCGCCTGCATTGTAGGCCGCTATTGCAAGGGGGATGTTGTTGAAATTCCTCACGAGCCGGGAGAAGTAATGAGTACCAAGCAGTATGTTTTTTCTGGCATCGAAAAGCCCGGTGCTGTCCTCGATCTCCATGTCCATATCATCTTTTAATATCTCGGCGGTGGAGGGCATGAGCTGCATGAGGCCGACCGCTCCGGCCCATGAGACCACCTCAGGGTCATAACGGCTCTCTTCACGTATAAGCGCGGCGATAAGATGGGCGTCTACGTTCTCCGAATGAGCGGCCTGGATGATTATATCACGGAAACCGAGCGGATATGAATAAGGCAGGAACTCCCGTTCCTTCCTCGGTTCGGCAAGTGCAATCACATCCCTGTAGCTCTGAAGCTTCATCGCCATGTGGCCGAGATAGAAGAACTCCTCCCGTGTCTTAGCGCGTTTCAGGGAATCCGTTATTTCATTGACGGCCTCTTCCTTCATGCCCAGTGACACCAGGGCCTCTATCCTTTCATATACCCTGCCCGCGGGTCTTGCGGGTTTCGATACCTGAACCTTTTCGGGCAGTTTATGCGCTGAGGAGCGGAGCCTTATAAGGTATCCGTAATAACTCTCATCCGCGGGCAGTCCCCTGAAGGGGTCAGGCTTGATTCTGCCGCATATCTTCCGGCCGTATCGTGGTTTCTCAGCAGCGCAGGCAGCGGATAATTTCTCCTCGGTCCTGGCCCTCCAGTAGAGGTACTTGTAATAATCCCTGCTTTTGGTATACGCCGCCAGCCGGGAAAAGTAAGTCAGGGCGTTCCTGTAATCACCGGATGTGTAATACATCCATGCGAGTCCCCACAGGGCACTCTCGGCCCTGGCCGGGAAACGCTTCACAACCTTCCGGTAACTCACCGCAGCGTCGCTTAATCTCCCCTTGCGCCTGAACTCATCGCCTTCCATCAGGAACAGGAGGGCGAGCCGCCTGTTGCCGGGATATTTTTTCTCGAAACTGTTTTTAATCCGATTGAAGCTGCGCAGGTCATTCATCCTGTAAAATGACCGTGCCTGCCAGTACAATGCGCGTGGCGTATGAAGCCTGCCGAAGCTTGCAGCCGCCTCACCGTATTTTTTCTGTCTGAAGCGGCACATCCCGATCTGAAACGCCACCCTCTCCTTCCCCGCCTTATCCAGTGAGTCATACACCTCCCGGTAAAGGGCCTCGGCCTTTTTAAAGTCGTTGTTCGCAAAGAGGTTATCCGCTCTCTTCAGGGTCTCTTTTTTTGAGAGTGCAGCGGCCTTCAGGCCCCTGAGTTCCTCAAGGGCATCTTCAGACAGGGGCGCTGCGCTTATGTATATGTCCCTGAAAACCGCGGCGGCCTCTTTGAGTTCCCCCTGCTCTTTCATGCGCGCGGCAAAACTGAACCTGTAATCCCAGTCATCGGGGAAGTCCCTTACATACATTGAAAATGCCTGTTTCGCCTGCGGCAACCTCTGCATGGCAAGCAGGGCATCTATCGTGGCTTTCCTCACATCCTGCTGCAGGAGCCTGTTCTTTATCTTTTCAGCGGTCTCCATGACCCTGTCATAGCGTCCTGAGGCGCTGTAGACATCGAGCAGTTCCTTAAGCGCGTAATCCCTGAGCAGCGGAAAGGCGGTGGATGCCTTCAGCAGGTATTTTTCTGCGCTGTCAAATGCACACTCCTGCCGGTAGAGCCTTCCGAGCAGGAAAAAGGCCTTTTCCCTGCCCGGAAGATCGTTTCTGACAATATCATTCAGTACATGCTCCGCCTCCCTGTACATAGAGGCATCAAGCAACCTGACAGCTTCTTCAATCTGCCCGCCTGACTGTTTGATTGAATCGGCATTGCCCGGCACAGTGGCGTGATCAGGGGAAAGACGACCAGCGCTGAGACCAGGATGTATTTTCTTGCAAGAGGCAATCTCGGCATAGACTTATATTAACGCAATATTCACGAGCAAGCAATACCGGAAAGCAGGCGGAATCAGTATCACCGCCGCCCTGACTCCCGTACTTCTGTAGAGGCAAAATATCAAGATTGCCAGGCCGGCACCGGCGGTAAAAGCGGATATTCGAAAGCTGACACCAGTAGCAGCGTCGTACACACATAAATATTTCGCGCATAAATTAATATTTATTTGGTAAAATAAACCAGTTCCTCATAAAGAGGATAATTACTGTGTAAAAAATCAAGGGGCTCCGATGACCAAGACAATAGAGGCCATATATGAAGACGGGGTTTTTAAACCAACTCAAAAGGTGCGTCTCAGAGAACGCGAAAAAGTTGAACTCACTATCTCAAAGAAAGCCGAAATAGATAGTGCGATAAAGAAGGCAATGAGTATCATAGGTGTAGGGGAAAGCACCCTGAAAGATACAGCACGGAAACACGATGAATACCTTTACGGGAAAAAACGCCGGTTATTGAAAAAGATTAAATAATGATATTTGTGGATACAGGTGCATGGGTTGTAGCAGTACGGATTTAACAGAATTCCATAGCCCCAAGCTCATGCTTCCATTGACAACTACGCTGTTAAAAATTCAAAGTTGCGCCAATGATGGGCAACCGGTTTTTCATTGATTCCCAGGACGCCTGCAAGCATTCCCTCTTTAAGTTCTTCCCATGACGAAACTATTATACGACGAAAAAAAGCAGGCGACATTCTGCC
>JAADFS010000194.1 GCA_013152795.1 Deferribacteres bacterium | reverse complement strand
TGATTGCCTCTGAGGGAGGCGGCAGCATCGCGGGCATCGGGATCGGGATTGCAGGGCTTATCGACCGGGAAAACGGAAGGGTCATCCAGTCACCCAACATCTCCGCGGTCAGCAACATACCGGTCAGAGGGATATTCGAGAGGGAATTCTCACTGCCGGTCGTGCTTGAAAACGATGCCAACATCTACGCCTATGGAGAGAAGTGGGTCGGTGCGGGAAAGGATTTCGACAATTTCGTCGTCCTTACACTGGGCACGGGTCTCGGCGGCGGACTGATCTACAAGGGGAAACTGTATGAAGGCCCTGTTGAAATAGGACACATGGCGATAGTGCCCAGCGGGCGCTACTGCCCGTGCGGCAGTTACGGGTGCCTGGAGTCCTATGCATCCGGCAGGGCGATTACTGACAGGGCTGTATCATCCCTGGAAAAAGGTACCGAGAGCCTCCTCTCGGAGTGCTGCGAGGGCAATTTCTATAAAATAACCCCTGAGGTGATATATGAGATGGCCCTTGAGGGCGACAGCCTCAGCAGGGAGGTCTACAGGGAGGCAGGCCACTTTTTAGGCATAGTCGCCAACCTGATCAACATGCTGGGTCCCGAGGCCGTTATCATAGGCGGCGGGCTTGTCGGCGCATGGGACATGTTCATTGACGAACTGAAAAAAGAGGTATCCAAAAGGGCGTTCAAGGCACTGTCCGCCAATGTAAAGATACTCAAGAGCGCCCTGGCCAAAGACGCCGGCTCAATCGGGGCGGCCGGTCTGCTTTTCAGCAAGATCTCCCCTAAGGTAAAGTAACAGCATGTCCGAAGGCAATATCAGAAATTTTTCCATCATAGCCCATATAGACCACGGCAAGTCCACTCTCGCCGACAGGATACTGGAGCTGACAGGCGCGCTGTCACAAAGGGAGATGACCGGGCAGGTACTTGATTCCATGGACCTGGAGCAGGAGAGGGGGATAACAATCAAGGCCCATGCCGTGACACTCAGGTACACGGCATCAGACGGAAAAGAATATATCCTCAATCTCATCGACACACCCGGGCACGTTGATTTTTCATATGAAGTCTCGCGCAGCCTTGCATCATGCGAGGGTGCGTTGCTCGTTGTGGATGCTTCACAGGGTGTCGAGGCCCAGACCCTTGCCAATACATACCTGGCGGTAGAGCACGACCTCGAGATAATCCCGGTGATAAACAAGGTCGACCTGCCCAGCGCGGAGCCGGACAGGGTAAAGGCTGACATCGAGGAATCCATAGGCATTGACTGCAGTGATGTCATCCTGACCTCGGCGAAACTGGGCACGGGAATAAAGGAAGTACTGGAAGCCGTAATAAAGAAGATACCCCCTCCCTCCGGTGACAGGAAGCGGCCCCTGAAGGCACTGATATTCGACTCATGGTTTGATAACTATCAGGGCGTTATTGTGCTGGCAAGGCTCTTTGACGGAGAGGTGAAAAAGGGCACAAGGATACTGCTCATGGCCGCCCGGAAGACTTACGAGGTACAGGAAGTCGGAATATTCACTCCGGGAAGGAGACCCGTTGAGACACTGAAGGCCGGCGAGGTCGGCTACATCGTTGCAGGCATCAGGAATGTGGCTGACACGAAAGTGGGTGACACCATCACGGATGCGGAAAATCCGGCGTCCGAGCCATGTCCGGGTTACAAGGACATAAAGCCCATGGTGTTTTCCGGTCTTTATCCGACGGAGACCAACCGGTATGAGGATTTAAAGGATGCCATGGAAAAACTGAGACTCAATGATTCATCGTTTAACTTTGAACCCGAGTCGTCTTCGGCCCTGGGTCTCGGTTTCCGCTGCGGTTTCCTCGGGCTTTTGCACATGGACATAATAAAGGAACGTCTTGAGCGGGAGTTCCGGCTTGCCCTTGTCAATACAGCGCCCACAGTTGTTTACAGGGTGACGCAGACAGACGGAACGGTGATATATATCGACAGTCCCGCCAAGCTGCCCGCCAGGTATGAGAAGATCGAAGAGCCTTTTGTCAATACCACGATCCTGGTTCCCTCAAAGTATATCGGCAATATCCTCGAGCTCTGCCAGGAGAGGCGGGGGGTGCAGAAGAAATTCGATTATATCGGCAGGGACAGGATAATAGTGACATATGAATTCCCGCTGAATGAGATTTTGTGGGATTTTTATGATAAACTAAAATCTTCATCAAGCGGTTATGCGTCCATGGACTATGAATTCCTCGGATACCGGGAATCCAATCTCATAAAACTGGATATTCTGCTGAACGGCGAGTCCGTTGATGCCCTCTCCTTGATTGTCCATAAAGACAGGGCTTATTATAAAGGCAGGCAGATCGTGGAGAAACTGCGCGAGGTCATCCCCCGGCAGTTGTATGAGGTGATAATCCAGGCCGCCATAGGGAGCAAGGTAATAGCAAGGGAGACCATAAAGGCCATGAGAAAGAACGTCCTTGCAAAGTGCTACGGCGGTGATATAACAAGGAAGAGGAAGCTGCTTGAAAGACAGAAAGAGGGCAAACGCAGGATGAAACAGGTCGGCAGGGTTGAAATACCGCAGGAGGCATTTCTGGCGGTGCTTAAAGTAAAATAAATTAAAATAAATATTAATGTTGCATAAACAGGCAGGAGAGCCTGCCGTAAAACCTTTATAAAGCGATGGGATTTTAACAGAATAGGGTACAGGGTGCAGTTGTCAGGGTGCAGAAAGAAACAAGTCCCCCGAGGGGGTTAGGAGGAGGGAACTGAGCTGAAGGAATCGCAGATAAAGCTTTTCCGGCAGGCCCTCCTGCCTGGAGGCGACATCTCTATGCCGTTGCAATGTTTATTTAATCGTAACTAAAAAAGGAGAAACAGGAATTGGCCAATAGAGCGGTTCGGAAATCAAAATTCAGGGAATACGCAGAGGCTATTATAATAGCCGTATTCCTGGCGCTGTTAATAAGGGCGTTTGTGGTGCAGGCATACAAGATACCCTCGGGCTCAATGGAAGACACCCTGCTCGTGGGCGACCATATACTCGTGAATAAATTTGTCTATGGACTGAAGGTGCCCTTTACCGACACCAGGTTTCTGATCTTCAACCTGCCCAAGAGGGGCGATATCATAGTCTTTTCCTTCCCCGGCGACAAGGATAAACCGGAGTGCACCAGCATTGTAAAGAATGTCTCATCACGGTTTGCAAATGCATTCAGCAGGAGAAACCCCGCATATCTGTTTAAAGACGACTGCCGGGATTTCATCAAGAGGGTTATCGGGGTCGGCGGTGACAAGATAGAGATAAAGAACAAGAAAGTCTATGTCAATGACATCCCGCTTGATGAACCGTATGCCGTGTACAAGGGAAACGGCATTGAGAATTCCCGGCGGGACAACTTCGGGCCTTTTATCGTGCCGCGGAGGAGCCTGTTTGTCATGGGGGACAACCGGGACAACAGCTTCGACAGCCGCTTCTGGGGGGTTGTGGATATGGATGAAATAAAGGGCAAGGCCTTTATAATATACTGGTCGTGGAACAATGAGGGTTCGTTTTTCAACAAAGTGCGCTGGAGCAGGATGGGAAAGCTGCTGCACTGAAGGAATTGAAGATAAACCTTAATGTTGCATAAACGGGCAGAGGAGTCTGCCGGAAAACCTTTATAAAGCGATAGGATATTGGAAATACGTCTCTGTTGCAGGAAGTAACGGAAAGTGAAGTTCAAAAAGACGTCAATATGGCGTGCGGAATATTTCCTGAAGGTATCGCAGATAAAGCTTTCCCGGCAGACTCCTCTGCCCCGCCTGCAGTATTTTATGCCACTGTAAGGTAATGTTAAGAGTTATATAATGTTTACCGGACTTGTCGAGACATTGGGAGAGGTCACCGCTGTCCGGAATACAGGCAGCGGCATCAGGCTGTCCGTGAGGCCACTGTCGGTTTTTGAGCTGAAGACAGGCGACAGTGTCTCTGTTAACGGCGTCTGTCTGACGGTTACCCGTATCACGCCCGGCCTGTCAAGGCAGGAAGGGCAGGAATGTGCCTTTGATGTCTCGCCTGAGACGATGAGGAGCACAAACCTTGGAGAGCTGAAGACCGGTGGCAGGGTCAACCTTGAGAGGGCGCTGAGATTATCCGACCGTCTCGGCGGGCATATTGTGACCGGCCATGTGGACAATGTCGGGACTATAACCGGTAAAAAGCGGGCCGGTGAATACACATTTTACACCTTTGAGGCGCCCCCGGATGTATTGAAATATATAGTCAGAAAAGGCTCCGTGGCGGTTGACGGCATAAGCCTGACAGTAGTGGATGTCGGCGGCAGGTCTTTCAGCACTGCCATAATACCGCACACCCTTGCGGCGACGAACCTCGGGGACAAGGGTGTGGGCGACAGGGTGAATCTCGAGGTGGATATAATCGGCAAGTATGTTGAAAAACTCCTGCACGGGAAAGAGCCGGACTCAGGCCTTATGGAACTACTAAAAAAACAGGGATTTGCAAAATGAACAAGGAACACAAGAAGACAAAAAAATCAAAGACAAAACCAGCATGGAAATTCAACACCATTGAGGAGGCCCTTGAGGACATCAGGGAGGGTAAGATGGTCATCCTCATCGACGATGAAGACAGGGAAAACGAGGGTGACCTTACAATAGCCGCTGAAAAGGTGACGCCCGAGGCCATAAACTTTATGGCGAAATACGGGCGGGGGCTGATATGCCTGTC
>JAADFS010000193.1 GCA_013152795.1 Deferribacteres bacterium | reverse complement strand
GAGACCTCTGTTTACCTCAGGCAGATTTATGCGAGGTGGAACATAAACGAGGATATGAGCATCACCCTTGGACAGAAACTGGCCCCCTACCTGTGGAGCGCATTTACGGGCGCGGCGGGCGACAACAGCGGTGTGGGTTACGGCTCCCTTTACGACGGTTTTACACCGAGGGTGACACTGAACATCAAGGGGTTTTATATTGATGCCGCTGCCCCCCATACGTCTGACCTGGGTTTTGACGATGACACCCTGGCAAGCCGGTTCGGCTATGACTACGATGATGATGTCAAGTTCGAGAAGAAAATCCCCCGCATGTCCGTGGGCTATGATTACACGTCTGATGCATTCACTGTAGGCGCCGGCGCCGGCTACAATCTCTTCCAGATGAAGCTGGAGCTTGCAAACGCAAAGGATTTTGACGAAACCATAAGCTCATGGGTGGCCTTTGTGCACGGCGACATGGCACTGACCGACACGATCAGGCTCCGCGCCGCAGGCTGGTACGGCAAAAACCCGGTTGAGTACGGCGTGCTGGGCCTGGACGGGCCGATTGACGGAGGAATCAGCGCAGAGGCAGTGGTTCAGGATAAAGGCGGCGGCAATGAGGTAAAGGACACCAGGACAGTTGCAGGCCATGTAGAGGTCCATGTTGACCTCGGCAAGGCCGTTGCCCGCGCCGGCTACGGTTATGCCAAGTCCGACAATGACACTTTTGCAGAGGCCGACGCCCACCAGGAATACTGGGTGAATGCCGAGGTTCCCCTGTTCAAGGGCGTACACGGAACATCCATGTCCGTGCAGCCGGAGATACACGTATTCGACCAGATGGATGATAAGGACGGCAACGAGGAACCCATTGCACTATACGTGGGTGCAAGGTGGAATCTGGACTTTTAGATGAACATCTTTGAACGCAAAGTAAAGGAGACGACCGGGCTCTACCCCCTGCGGGCCAGGCAGATCACCACCCTGTGTGTGAATCTGGGCTCCAGGTGCAATCTCAGGTGTACACACTGTTATGCGGATGCATCTCCTGAGAGGACCGAAGAGATGCCCCTCAGTACGATCAACAAGATACTGAACGTACTGGGCAGGCACAGCGAAATAACCACACTGGATATAGGCGGCGGAGCGCCTGAGCTGAATCCCCACTTCAGGTACTTTGTAAAGACCGCCTCCGGCATGGGCAAGAAGGTCTTCTATGCCTCCAATGCGGCGGTGTATCTGGAGCCGGGGATGGAGGACCTGCCGGAGTTTCTGGCGGAAAACCGGATAGTGATTTATGTCTCGCTTCCGTGGCACTCTGAAGAGGGCGTTGACAGGCAGAGGGGGAGGGGGACCTACAGGAAGGTCATAACCGCCCTGCAAAAACTGAACGCCCTCGGCTACGGCCGGCAGGGCACCTCCCTTGAGCTCAATATCCAGTTCAACCCTGCGGGCACAAGCCTTCCCCCGGACCAGCAGGCCCTGGAGAAGCTCTTCAGGGAGAAACTGCAGGAGGCCCACGGCATAACATTCAACCGCCTGTATACCCTGAACAACATGCCCATCGGCCGCCTCCGCAGGTCGATCAGCGAGAATGAACTCAGGGCGTACCTGGAGGTGCTTGAGGAGAGATTCAATCCCGGAACGGTTGAAAACCTGATATGCAGGGTCAGTGTCACATGCGACGAGAGGATTTACGACTGTGATTTCCAGAGGATACTCAACCTGCCGGTGCAGCCTGCGGGCAGGGGCGGAGCAGGCAACGGGGGGAGCGCGGGCATAGATGACTTTGATTACGAACTGCTGAGCAACAGGGAGATCGTTACAACACCCCTGTGTCTTGTGTGTACGGCAGGCGGAGGGCTCGGGTGCAGCGAATCGCTTATGTAGTAGAGGGTGCAGGATACGCCATAAAAAAGGCCGTTTTTCGTGTCGGTTCACCGTGTCCGTTTTTTGTTTCTCCGTCCTTTACGGTCACACGAACAACGGACACGACCCACGGGAATTTGGCAGGCTCTCCTGCCCGCCGGCGCACTGCTTAGAAAAACGTTCAGTAAGGAGGAGGCGGTGAGATTATGAGATTAAAAGACAAGACAGCTATTGTTACGGGCGGGGGCTCGGGCATAGGCCGGGCCACCTGCGAATTGTTTGCCCGTGAGGGGGCAAGGGTGGTTGTGGTGGATATCAACGCCGCGGGAGGCGAAGAGACAGTCTCGCATATTCAAAAGGACAACGGCAGCGCCGTATTTGTCGAGGCCGATGTATCAAAGGAAGAGGATGCAAAAAAGATCGTGGATGCCGCTGTCAGGGAGTTCGGCGGCGTAAACATCCTGGTGAATAATGCCGCGGCCTTTATCCTGAAGACACTGCCTGCGGTAAGTGATGAAGACTGGGCGAGGATAATAGGCGTAAACCTCAGGGGGCCTTCTCTCTGCATCCGGCAGGTGGTGCCGGAGATGCAAAAGGCGGGCGGCGGCTCGATCGTCAATATATCCTCTGTTGCGGGAATGATCGCCCTGCCGAGCCACATGCCTTATGCCCCTGCCAAGGCCGGGCTGATAATGATGACCCGGAGCCTTGCCCAGGAGCTCGGGCCGCACAACATACGGGTCAACTCTCTTTCCCCCGGCGGCACCCTCACCCCTGCGGTGCACGAGACCGCCAGGGAGTGGAACATGAGCTTCGACGACCTTGTCAAGGGCGTCGGGCAGGAGACCTTCCTGAACCGCTTTGCCGAGCCGGTTGAAATTGCATACGGCGTGCTGTTTCTCGCCTCGGATGAGTCCTCGTATGTAACGGGCGCGAACCTTGTGGTGGACGGCGGAATGAGCGCGCATTAGCGCAGGGGCGGTGCATAAACGGGACAGGTCATCCCGCTGAAACGCTGAAACAATGATTAAGGAGGGCATGAAAATGGAAGGGCAAACCATGACGGGCAATCTTTCCGATGTTATGAAGCTGGTTGATCCGGAACAAGTAACGGACGAAAGGGTCAGGCAGATATTTGAACAACTCAGGCAGGGCTTCGGCAAGGTGCTGCCTGCCTACAGGGCAAAGGGGCTGGTCGATGACCCTGAATGGATGGGGGCGTATCACAGCCTGATAATGAACAAGTTCACCCCCCGCAACCTTGATATGAAGACATTGATGCTTATTGAATTCGGCGCGGATGTCGCCGCGCGCTGGGAGTACTGCATAGTGGGCGCATATCAGATGTGCCTGGCCGCGGCCGGGATTACGCCTGAGGAGGTCGGCAAGACGATCAAGCTGGTCTGTGCCATGACCGGCATGTCGTACCTTGAGGCGGGTTTTGACGTATTCTCCCCGGAAAAAAGGGATCAGGCGGATTTCAGGAGAGTACTCGAACCGGAAGAAGTGACCGACGGCCGGATCAGGGAGATGTACGAAGAGGTCAGGGGGTTTTTCGGTATGGTGCCGGAGATATACAGGGTAAAGGGCCTTGTGGATGACCCTGAATGGCTGCACGTCTTTCACAGCGCCCTGATGATATACACACGCCCTGAGGTGCTGGACCTGAAAACAATGCACCTGATATGCATAGTGGTCCTGTCGGTTCTGCAGAACAGGCATGCAGTGCAGAGGCACATTGATGCAGCGCTGAACGCAGGGGCGAAGCCCGTGGAGATATCAGAGGCCATACGCGGATGCTATGTAAACGCAGCGGTTTACGGTACATCCGCAGGCTTCGGTATCTTCGGGTATCCGAAAGAGTAAATCGAATCCCCCCTCCCCCGGCGGAAGGAAGATCAGAGGGAGGGGGGGAGAAAGGGGGATGCGCAGATGGAGGGAGACCGTATATTCACGGAAGAGGAGCTGAGGGAGCTGACATACAACGAGCTTGACCGCCTGTCGGAATGCCTGAAGGGCAATGAAAAGGGCATGGAGGTGCTGAAGAGGCTTGAGGCCCTGAACGACGGGTGCCGGATTGCGTACATGGACTTCACGGCGGCGGTGCTGGGGTACATACAGGATACGATGGGGCATGAGGGCTTTGAGGAGTCAGTCAGGAGGTACGGCAATGTGTTCATGAAAAACTGGTACCTCCAGAGCCACAGCCCGGATGAGTGGATGAAGTCGTGGAAGGAGGAGCCCAACAGGAGTGTCTTCAAGAACCTGATAAAGGAATTTGCAGCG
>JAADFS010000192.1 GCA_013152795.1 Deferribacteres bacterium | reverse complement strand
CATTGCGTGCGGGCAAGGGAGGCTGCCGGAAAAGCTTTATCTGCGATACCTTCAGGAAATATTCCGCACGGCATTTTGACGTCTTTTGCAACTTCACTCTCCGTTACTTCCTGCAATAAAGAGTTATTTCCAATATCCTATCGCTTTATAAAGGTTTTACGGCAGCCTCCCTTGCCACATTTATGCAACATTAAGGTTAAGCCTCTTTCGCTTCCATGGCCTTTATTTCTTTCAGCTTGCTCTTCATCCGTTCGAGGAGTTTTGCAAAAGATTGTTTAACTATGATCTTGTTGTACTGGCTCCTGTAGGTACTGATAAAGCTCACCCCTTCGATGACGACATCGTAAATCCACCATTTTCCGTTCC
Organism: Deferribacteres bacterium; assembly: GCA_013152795.1. Classification (GTDB taxonomy): domain Bacteria; phylum Nitrospirota; class Thermodesulfovibrionia; order UBA6902; family UBA6902; genus JAADFS01. The sequence goes on along the minus strand of JAADFS010000192.1, from coordinate 34,195 downwards.
TGAAAATAAGCTTGTAGTCAATCGGGATATCGACATTCTTTGTGACAATTGTTGTATTGACTATCCCGTATTTACCCTTGCCCCTGATGGTTTCCTTGTCATAGGTGACTTTTTCATCCGTGTATGCCTCGATTTTCCCTATATACGAGGACTCCAGCAAGTCGGAAAAAACGGCTACGAACTCTCTTTCCTCTTCAGGGCTTAGTTTCTTCCAGTGCCTGGCGAGTGAGCGTCTCGACATCTCCCTGAAATCAAAACGGTCCCTGATCAGCGCCCGTATCTTCTCCCGCCGTTCCGCTCTCCTGCCGGGTGCAGCAAGTTCTTTATCTTTCATTATATCAAGGACGGCGTCAACTGTCGATCTTATCGCCTCTATAGGTGTATTTTCCGCCGCGCTTATTCCGGACATACCCAGGGCCAGTGCCGTTATAATTATGATTTGCAGTGTCCTTTTCATCATTATCTGCCTCCTCTGTTTTTTAGTGCTTTAAAATAATATCGCCTTCCGCTCTTGCAGAGTTAAGCACTACTCTTTCTCGAAGATATATTTGCTTATGAGTTCCTCCAGCTCAATCGCGGATTCGGTCTCCAGGATCTCCCCGTTATCCCCGATATACTCATCTGCGCCGCCTGTCTTGATCTTGATGTATTTATCGCCGATTATACCCTGTGTCCTTATGGAGGCTATTGCGTCCTCCTGCAGTTTTACATCCGGGTCGATCAGAAGTTCCACGTCGGCCTCATAGTCCTCAAGCCTGATGTCCGCGACCTTTCCCACCCTGACCCCTGCAATTTCTACGGCGGCTCCCTTCTTCAGTCCGGATACGTTCGCAAAGCGGGCCCTTACCGTATACTGTTTCGTCCCGAACAGGCTGACATCGCCCAGTTTCACAGAAAGGTATCCAAGGCTGAGCAGGCCGAGGATTATAAAAATCCCTACCGCGGTCTCAATGTTTATCTTTTTCATAATTCACCCTCCATTTCACTTGAATAAAGCTGACCCATGGTGGTCTCGACAAATTCCCTGATCACGGGGTCGTCAGAAAGCTGGAACTCTTCGGGAGTAATACAACTGTGAATAACGCCGTTATGAAGCAATGCCACGTAATCGGCCAGTTTGAATATCTTCGGCACATCGTGGCTGACGATAACGGCGGTGTATTTCAACTGGGTCTGTGTGCGGAAGAATACGCGGTATATCTCGTTGCTCTTTGCGACGTCAAGCCCTGTCGTGGGTTCATCAAAAAAGATTATCCGCGGTTCCAGCACGAGCGCACGCGCGAGACCGACCCTTTTTCTCATGCCGCCGCTGATCTGTGCGGGATACTTGTCGTCGCTGCCGATGATGTCCATAAGCGCCAGGTTTCTGTCCACGATTTTTTTTATCTCAGCCTCGGACAGCCTTGTCCGTTCCCTGAGGGGAAGCGCCACATTGTCATACACGGTCATTGAATCAAAGAGCGCCGCATTCTGAAAGAGGACGCCGAAATTGGCCCTGATCGCCCGGAGTTCCCTTTTGCCGGCCCTGCTTATGTCCTTTCCGTAGACAAGCACTTTGCCGCTGTCAGGCCTGACCAGGCCGAGGATATGCTTGATGATCTGGCTCTTGCCCTGGCCGCTTCCGCCGACGATAACGGTTGTCTTCCCCTCCATTATCGACAGGTTCACTCCCTTTAAGACCTGCTGCGAGCCGTATGATTTTTTTACGTCTATAAGCTGTACAACCGGTTTTTCACTCATAAAAGCACCGATGTCAGGAAATAATCGAATAACAGTATGCAGACTGATGACATGACCACCGCATTGGTGGTGACACTGCTTACGCCTTCGGCTCCAAACCCCCCGCCTTTTGTCAAGTGGACAAAATACCCCTTTGAAGAGCATATCCATATAATCAGAACCCCGAAGCAGAGGGATTTGACAAATCCCATATAAATATCTCCGAACTCCACGTCGTTGTACATACTTGAAAAATATGCCCCTTCATTGATTCCGAGGAGGCCTACCCCAACCACATATCCCCCCAGGATTCCGATCACGTTAAAAAGAGCGGTCAGCAGTGGAAGGGAGACGATTCCCGCTATGAACTTGGGGGCTACGACATACTTGTGCGGATCAATAGCCATGCACTCCAGGGCGTCCGTCGATCTGTTCGGAGATGCGCATGATGCCTATCTCGGCGCATATGGCGGAGCCTGCCCTGCCCGTTACCATAAGCGCCGCCATGACAGGGCCCAACTCCCTGATAAGGCTTAGGGCCACGGCAGTCCCCAGGAGCCCCTCTGCACCGAACTTGCTGAGGGTGTTGTACCCCTGAAGCCCCAGGACCATGCCGGTAAAGACACCGGTGAATAGAATGACAAACACTGAACGCGCGCCTATATGGTATATCTGCTTGACGACAGGGAATACCTTGTACGGCGGCATTACTATGCTGATGGCGGAATAAAAGAGAAATATGCCCATCCTGCCGATCTGGTTGACCTGATACAGGACATCGGCACCCAGCTTTTCAAAGAAACGCATCATCTTTTCTCACAATAAGTGTTCTCAAGAAAACTTAATCCAGCATCCGCGCCGGTCATCCCTCCGGTTTAAAACGACCGGCGTTAATTTTTGTTCGGCATAACAGGCGCGGTTCTTTAAAATTTTTCTCGAGGGGCTTGTGTTAAAAGGAAAAAGACGCGGAAAGCGGGGAGGTTGCGGGGATTCAGGATTTGCGGTCAGGCTTCTTACCGGGGGATAAAACTATTATTCCTATTCCGACACAGGTCAGTATGACGCCGAGGGCAAAGAGATATCTGTAGGGTATTGCAATCAGAGGGCTGCCTCCTGTGCCGGAATTACCGGAGACGGCCGTTTGTTCTGCACCGAATGCCACTATCATGTTGCCCATGTTTCCGAAAAAGTTTGATGTCAGGCATATGTCGGGTTTGGGATGAAACTCCGTGATAAAGGGAAGCGTGGCTGTAGGCAGGCAGATTCCGACAAGGAGAATAATGATCCCGATTTTCTTTGCTCTTGTCATTTCCAGAACTCTCCGGGGGGTATTAATATTAATAATAACTAAATTAACACTAACGATACGGACTTGTCAATTTTGACAGGTAACCTTAATGTTGCATAAACGGGCAGGAGGGTTGCGGGTTGCGGGTTCAACGGCTATGATGCATATAAAAGACCGTTTAAAATATCGAAGCCATTCGCTCGGTAGACCTGTTGAGCCGCTTTGATATCACGAGGAAGATGTGCCTGAGAAGCTTGAGCCCCAGCATGGGATATTTTTCCATAAGCTTTTCAAAGTCCTTGCTGGAGAGGGTCACGATGTCAACGGGTTCAAGTATTACGGCCGTAACGGACCTGACCTGATCCGTGAGCAGGCAAAGCTCACCCACCACCGTGCCTTTGGCGAATGTGCCGACAATCATGTATTTTCCCTCGAACTCTGTTTTCTTCTTTATGCCTATTTTCCCTGAAATGATAAAAACCGCGTAATTGTCTGAATCGCCTTCACTCCACAGATTGAGTCCCGCATCCACCTGCCTGTTGTCACAGAAACTGAGAAAGGCCCTGAGTTCTTCATCGCTTAAGCTCTTGAAAAACTTGAACTCCTTTTTCATTTTATCGCACAGTATTTGAATTTTATCCTCGGACAGCATGATTGAATTATACAGAAGTTTCACCTTATATGCCAATACCCGGAATCGTGAAATTACAAAATTTGACAAAAAACGGTTGAAAATTTCCGGTAAAACCTTCGGCTCTCCTGTCACGCCGGCGATGTTTTTTGCCACTGTAAGGTTTACAAATCATTTGGCTGTGAATAAACTATAATTCAGCAAGATAAAGGGGTAATACTGTCCCTGTTTGAGGTATTTCCAAGAGGATATTTCTTTCCCGCAAGGGGACGAGAATGATTTAAGGTTAACACAGAAGACATTTAACGGAAAGGGGCTGTCAATGAGGATAAAAGTCATCTGCGTGGTATTATCAGTGTTTTTTCTCTACTCGTGCATAAAAAAAGAGGGCCGGGGAGGCGGGGACATTCCGGCCGGGCCCGGCGTGTCCCGGGATTTCACCCTTGCGGATACGTGCGACAGGGAAGACCCCCTGTTTATGGAGATAATGCAGAAGGACATGAAGGGCAGGAACAACCCGCTGGAACTGATGCGCTACTATACGGACATCCTCAATAAAGGCACCTCGCACGGGGAAATCGCCGGCAAGCTCGACCGGCTCTTCCTCTGCGGCAGGACACCCGGGGAAGTTGACGGATTCTACCACGGCATCACCATAAGCCTTAAGACGGGAACCGATGTTTACACCTTCCTTGAGAAGACCCGGCAGAGGCTCGGCATAGGCAGAGAGGTTGACATGCTTCAGGTGCTTTACGGCAGGCTGCTGTCCGATACATCACCGTGGGCAGGAAAGGATTTTAGGAAGATAGGGCCTGAGAAGGTAAAGAAATTCACCGGCGGTGCCGTCCCCGGAGGAGATACCGTGTATCTGGGGATAAACTCTTTCCGCAAAGAAAAGAATGGAGTTGTCAACAATCTTTCAAACTATGTGCTGTCTGCCGTTATAGATATGGAGGCAGTGCCCGGCGCGGACAAGAGGCAACGTTCATGGATACATGCCAGGGGAGGCCTCTTTCTCGCGCGGAAAGCCATGTCTGTAGACACGGCCCATCCTGGAAAAGAGGTGCTGGCCCTGAATTACCGCTGGAAAAACCTTGGTAATGTCTTTCCCAACAGGCTCCTCATTGATGAAATAGTTGAGATATCCAAGGGCCTCTACCTCGGGAAGCTCTATTATGCAACTTCCCTGAAATATCTGTTTAAAGATTATGACCCCGACGTGCCGGTAAAGGATTACAAGTACCGGAATTTCGGGTATTTCCTTCTCATGGACGACACGTGGCTTGGTGAAAAGAACAGGCTCTTTCCCGAAATTGCGTACAGTTTGTCCCAAGACCTCTCCGGCAAATTCAGGACATTCACGTTCAGGGATTCTCCCGAGTGCAGGGCAATTGCCGAGGATATGGGGGACAGGGAGACCATACTCCATTACCTGCGGGATATCTACGACGGGATACAGAAAGGGCCGGGGTACAAGGAACGGTACTTTGCCAGGCTTCTCGAGGTGTTTAAATGCGGAGAGTCGCCCCGCGGCATCAGCGGTTTCCTGCACGGAGGTGTCGTCTCTTTCAACAACGGCGGTTTCCTGAAAAAGTTCGACAGGACCGTGCTGAATGACATATACCCTGCCGTCAGGCCGTTTTCACCGTGGACGGGCAAGACCTTTACACCTTCATCCGTAGACGGGATAAGGAAGTATATCGGAGACAGCGCGCGGTATTATGAGGGGATGAATCCCGTTATCATCGGGGCCAATACATACAGGAAGGACCTCGGGCTTTCCCTGCCGGTTACTGCGTTTATAGAACTACTGGACAGAACGGGGATGATTGTGGAATATCCGGATGAAAAGGAAAAAAGCGATGACATTTATGTCAAGAGTTTTTACTTCATTGCAGCCAACAGCAGATCCATCAACCCCGAAAACGGCGGCAGGGAGGTGCTGCAGTTCAACTACCGGTGGCCGGAATTACACACCATGCCCCCGGACAACCTCTGCATAGACGAGCTGGTCAGGATAGCCGACGGCCTGTACCTGGGGCAGCTCCTTTATTCGACGAAACCCGGGATACCGTATGATCCCGCAAAAGACCCGGCTGTCTATAAGTATGAAAATTTCGGATACTTTATGCTGATGGATGACGACTGGTATGCGGTCAGGGAGTTTATCGGCTTTGACACCGACCGGTGATAACCGACACAAAGGAGGGGGCTCTTATCACTGAACCTTAACTTTAATGTTGCATAAACGGGTGAGCGAGTTGCGAGTTACGGGTTCAGAGTTCAGGGTTCAGAATGAAATTTCGTATTTTTTTCTGCACCCTGCACCCTGACAACTGCACCCTTTGAACACCGGTGTTTTTATGCCACTGCAAGGCAAAGTAATAAAAAGGAGGGAATGGTATGGATACTGAATTTCATTATTACATGACGGGGATAATCGCCAGGGCCGCTGGTTTCAGTGAGGCCGAGGCCAAAACCATTGCAACGGCCTCGGAGTACGTTGATGAAAACGATGTATGCCTCAAGATCGAAGACCGCTCGGGCGGAAAACCGTATGAAAACTATATCTCACAGACAATGAATATTCTCAAGCCGAAAAGAAAGTTGATGAGGATATATCCCGTGTTTCATTTCGTCCCCGGCGACCCTGCGGACGAGAGGGCCTGCCGCACTGACGGCAAGATGCATCTGTTAAACACTACCCCCGGCAATGAGACAGCCAGCAGCATGATGGACGAGGCGTTCAGGGCCCCGGAAGATACGAGGCTCTACCGGATAGGCATTGCGACACACGCTTACGCGGACACATGGGCGCATCAGAACTTCGTGGGCTGGTATGACTACTTCAACAATATAGGGATGGACCCGAAGCCCGATATCGGCCATGCCGATGCCGAACACCATCCAGACTGGCCTGCCCACAGGTGGGAAGACTGCCGCCTTGTTAATGACGAGATTGACAATACAGAGCGTTACATTGATGCTGCGGAGAAGATTTACGGCAAATACCGCAGTTACCTTCAGGGCATTAACATAAATGCCAATGCCGGATGGGATGATTTGCGCAGTTGGCTGATCAGGGCCATGGGCCCGTCATTTTCCGGCGACAGCAAGTGGTATACCGAAGAGCGCATCAGCCGCTACAAGGAAATCGCCCCATGGCTGGGGGAGTTTGACGAAGCCGACTGGTTTAACGATGCCATAGAAACCGAAGTGCGTGGACTGAGGGATTCCGACAGCGGATTGCTCTCAATGTTTACAATGCTTCGTGACAGGCTTTACTGGAGGGATGGAGTGAACAGGGAAAAGACGGACTGGTTCCGGTTCCAGGAAGCGGTAAAAGAGCATCAGAGATTCGCAATGGGCCATCTTGATAAACTGTTCAGGAAAATGGGCGTGAACCTTCATGTCCTGTGATAAGTCCTTAATATTAACTCGGATAAACAGAGGCTCCGCTTTACATGATATAATAGTAAAGCAAAAAGGAAAAGGAGGAATTTGATGGGATTTGCTACAGTTTCATCAAAGGGGCAGATAACGCTTCCTTCCTACATAAGGAATAAGCTTGACATAAAACCCAGAGACAAGGTTGAGATTATTATGAGGGATGGAGAAATTATTTTGAAATCGGTTCCCTCTTTCAGAAAGTTAAGGGGCAGTATCCCCGCGAAAAAAGGTTCTGCCCGCAGGGCAATGCAGGCGGCTGTTTCAAAACATGTGACGGGAAAGGATAAATGAAGAAATACTTTGTTGATACAAATGTCTTCATCCGTTATCTTGTCAACGACGAACCTGAACATGCGGACAGGGTTGAAAAACTTCTGGACAGGGCGGAAAAAGGGAAGATACGTCTTGTGACGGGACCGCCCGTGTTTTTTGAGCTTGCATGGACATTGAAATCATTTTATGAAATGAAAAAGAGTGAAATATACAACTGCCTTTTAAGCATCGCGGGTATTCCCGGACTTGATGTTTCCGATATTGACATTATTACAGAGTCATTAGAGGTTTACAAAATGCACCCGGTAGAGTTTGCAGATGCGTATATCTCTGTCCTGTCGAAAAAGCTTAATGCTGAAGGTGTAGTGACTTTCAACAGGAAACATTTCAACAGACTCAATGTTGCTTTGTATCCAATTTAAACTTTATCTTAATGTTGCATAAACAGGGCAGAGGAATCTGCCGGGGGAATGTGAGAATTATTTGTACTGTCAGGAAACCATAAAGGAGGCGGTATGTCGTCCATTCGTTTAAAAGATATCCGGCTCAGGGAGTATTCGCTTGACAACCTGGACCTGATAAGGAGGCTGAGGGAATCACAGATCAAAATAAGGCCCGAGGTCTGTATTGAACGCGCGAGGCATTTAACACATTATCTGAAGAATATGTCCACTGATGAGGAGCCCGCGGAAATCCGTTATGCAAAGGCGGTCAATTATTTCCTTTCCAACAAGGAACCGCTCTTTTTCGATGATAACCTGCTTGCAGGCACGACCACTTCAAAGGCCTTCGGTGCACCCGTGTACCCGGAGTATACAGGGATGACCATATGGCCCGAGCTGGATACCATCAGTGACAGGAAGAAGAATCCGCTGAAGCTGTCGCCTGAAGATGCCGATGAGCTGAACTTCGAGATTTACCCCTACTGGATGGAGCGGAACATTATTGAATACACCAGGAAAAAATATAACAATCCCGAGTGCATGGGCCTCTTTGAAAAGTTCGTCTTTTTCATAGCAGGCAAGGCCGGCACCATATCCCATACCATTCCCGGATACGAGGTTGCACTGGACAGGGGGCTGGAATTCATCATTGAAGAGGCAGCCTCAAGGGAAAGGCATATCCGGGAGAGCGGGAATATCACCGGTGAAAACAAACAGAAGCTTGAGTTTTACCAGGCTGTCCAAATAGCGCTTCAGGGAATTATTGCATACGCACGGAACCTGAGCAGAAGGGCCGCTGAGCTTGCAGCAGAGACGGACGACCCGTTCAGGAAACAGAATTTCCGGACAATGTCCGAAATATGCGCAAGGGTGCCTGCAAAACCTGCGGGCACATTCCGCGAGGCCGTCAATTCCCTGTGGATTATACAGGTGGGCATCCACGCCGAAAGCATCAATATGGCCATGAGCCCGGGGAGGCTCGACCAGGTGCTCTATAAATACTACAGGAATGATATTGACAACGGGACCCTGACCGACAGAGAGGCCGTTGAAATAATGAGCTGTCTCTGGCTGAAGCTCAACGACAACACCAATCTCGTGCCCGAGACCGCTGAAGAACTCTGGGGCGGAGCGGGTACCGTCCCGGCGGTTACGGTAGGCGGGGTGGACGAAAACGGTGAAGATGCGGTCAATGAATTGACCTATATCATACTCAGGGTGACGGAGCTTCTCAAACTCAGGGACCCCAGTATGAACGCGAGGTATCATTATGAGAAAAATACCAGGGAGTACCGCGACAGGGTCGCGGAGGTTATAGTGAACACAAGGGCCGTGCCGGCATTTCATAATGACGTGGTTGACATTGTGACACTTGAAAACCAGGGTGTGAAGACAGAACATGCGCGGGACTACGGTATAATCGGCTGCGTGGAGATGGGCATCCCCGGCAAGAGCTATGATGCCTCAAGCTCCATCATGTTCAATCTTGTCTCGGCGCTTGAGCTGGCCCTCTACAACGGCAAAAGACCCGTTGTCGGTGATGAACAGATAGGGCCTGTGACCGGCGACCCCGAGGAGTTCAGGAGCTTTGAAGAGTTCTGGGAGGCATTCAAGAAACAGGCTTCCTGGCTCATGGGCAAGGCCATTGAATTAAACGAATACTTCGGCCTCGTGCACCAGGAGATATATCCCACGCCCCTGCTTTCGGCCTTTTTCGAGGGGCCTATGGAAAAGGGGAAGGACCTTATATTCGGAGGCGCGCTGTATAATGCCTCGGGCGCGACCCATATCGGGTTTGCCGACACCGTTGATTCACTCAATGCAATAGAGAAGGCGGTCTTCATTGAGGGGAAATGCACATTCGCCGAACTCATCCAGGCCCTGAAGGCGAACTTCAACGGGCATGAAAAGCTGCATGCATACCTTGTCAACAGGACCCCCAAATACGGCACTGAAGACCCTGTTGCAGTGAAGAACTCGCAGAACCTCATACGCTTCCTGTATGATTTCTACCAGGGCCATACAAACTACCGCGGAGGCAAATACAGGCCGGCTTACTGGACAACGACCAATCATGCAGGCCAGGGAAAGCTCTCCGGCGCGCTTCCCAACGGCAGAAGGGCTTATGAGGTATTCGCCAGCGGCATCACCCCTGTATCGCAGGCCGCCCGGGACCTGGCCGCGTGCCTCAGGACAGTGGGCGGCCTTGACGGTCTCTGCATCCCCATGGGAGAGGCCCTCAACCTGAAATATCCGTCTGTTTCAGGTGAGGAGGACCTCGAGAGATTCGCCTCGGCTGTGGAGGCGTATTTCAGGAGCGGGGGCCTTCATGTGCAGTTTAATATCATGTCTTACGAAACCCTTCTTGATGCCAGGAATAATCCGGATAAATATCCGGAGCTTCTCGTAAGGGTATCGGGATATTCGGCATACTTCAATGCCCTGAACGAGGCGATGAAGGAAGAGATCATCACCAGGACCGAATACGACATAAGGACCGGCAAGGCAAACCCGTTTCCCGAGGCGCATAAATCAATGCTGCCGTATGAGTAGAGAAGGAGGCAATGGATGGAAGATTTTCTGAACTTCATACTTTTCCGGAAACTCAGGGCCAGATGGCTGATGAAGAAATGGCTCAGGTGCATGGAGTCCGAGTTCGCCGAGGAGTTCCTGGAGACACTGTTAAAACTCATGAGCCTTGTCTTCCTTGTAAACTACGGGGACTTCAGGCGGAATATAGAGGGATTCAACGGAAGGTATCTCTTCAAGAGCAGGGACGGGAGCATAACCGTTTCAGCGGTTTTCAGAGACAACAGGATGAGGGTCTCCGAGAGATTAATAGATAATCCCGATATCACGATAGAGTTCAGAAACGGCAGGGTGCTCCTGAACTATCTCATTTCACCCAAACCCGATATCCTCGGCTCAATGCTCAGGCAGGATGTAACGCCCCGCGGCAATCTCAACTATCTGTACAAATTCGCCTATATGGCAAAGCGTCTCCAGTTGATGGCAACAGGGAGTGTATGAGCAGGAAACAAAAACAGCCGTTGATATTCAATATACGCCGCTTTGCCCTTGATGACGGCCCGGGCATAAGGACCACCGTTTTTCTCAAGGGATGCCCTCTTTCGTGCATCTGGTGCCACAATCCTGAATCCATGGACCCTGCCGCCGAGGTCGCCTTTTATCCTGACAGGTGCATACTGTGCGGAGACTGCCGGAGGGTATGCAGCGAAGGTGCGGTCAGTATGCATGACATGCAGAGGATAAACAGGGAGCAATGCACTGCATGCGGCAGATGCGCGGACATCTGTCCTGCGGGGGCCGTGGAGCTGATAGGCGGATATTATCTTGCCGGCGAACTCGTGGAGATACTCTTGAGAGACCGCGTCTTTTATGAGACCTCAAACGGCGGTGTGACTTTCTCAGGTGGGGAGCCGGCGCTTTATACCCGTTACCTTCAGCCGGTAATGGAAGAACTGAAGAAAAACAATATTCACATTGCAATCCAGACATCCGGGATCCACCGGATTCAGGACAGGCATTCTGCCCTATGTTGACCTCATATATTACGACATCAAGTTTATTGACCGGCATGAGCATGAGAAATATACGGGCAGAGTGAATGATGCGATACTGGAGAATTTCACGAGCCTGGTTCAGGCACGGGACATTCAGGTCATCCCGAGAGTACCCCTTGTCCCCGGTATTACGGCAACGGCGGAGAATCTCACCGGTATCGCCTCTTTCATTAAAAACACAGGCTGCGCATATTATGAACTGCTGCCCTATAATTCAGGGGGGATTGCAAAAAGACAATCCCTCGGAAAGGATGCGCCCGCCGCACTGAACGGCATAAGACCGGATGTTGAAAAGGAGAAAGAGTGCAGGGAGATTTTCAGATCGGTGGGATACCCGTACTGAAGTCTCAACAGGAACCGTTTCACCATTGTTCTCATCCGTTGCAACCTCATCAGGGGGGATTCCTTCCCCTGCATATATCTCTCAGGGCTATTTGCGGCTTTTCATGCGCATTGCAATACCTGTCCCGGTTAACTTTACATAAAGCTCCGGTGTGTCGAGGTCGTTGCTGTCTATGCCCAGCCTTGCACTGTACACACCTGCCTCTTGAGGAGTGAATACCACATCTATCGTGCAGCTTCCGGAGGGCGCTACAGGCATATTTGAACAGGTGTCCTTTCGTATATCGAATTGTTCCGGATCCGCGCCTGTCAAATATACCTCGCTGATTACAAGGTCTGCGTCTCCGGTATTTGTTACAGTGGCTGTCTGTCTTGACGGCCTGCCTCCCCTTACTTCACCAAACGGTATCAGGAGGTCACCGGCGGGATCGACCGAGTCGGTCGCCGAGATTTCCGGTAAGGGCTTGTTGGTTGCATACCTGAGGTCATAATGCTCTATATCATAATAAATAATATAAACATTGTCTGATGAATCCATGGCTATGGAGTTAGGCCTGCCTTGATTCACCACTGTTTCAACCTCCCATGAGCCGGAGGCATTCGTAGCGTATTTCAAACTGCTACGGGAGATATAACTAATATGCGCCTTATCTGAGGAGTCTATGGCTATGAAGTTAGACCAGCCTCCGTCGCTGTCCACAATCTCAGACACCCATGAGCCCGAAGCATTAGTGGCGTATTTCAGGCTGGAATCCGGATAATTGCTGTTATAACTAATATGTGCCTTATCTGAGGAGTCTATGGCTATGGAGGAAAAAATGTCCACATAGCTGTCCACAATCTCAGACACCCATGAGCCCGAAGCATTCGTGGCGTATTTCAGGTCGAAATCCGGATAATTGCTGTTATAACTAATATGCGCCTTATCTGAGGAGTCTATGGCTATAGAAGGAACCGCAGATTTGCTTTTGCTGTCCACAATCTCAGTCACCCATAAGCCTGAGGCATTCGTTGTATATTTCAGGGCGTAATCCGGATCATAGCTATAATAACTAATATGCACCTTATCCGATGAGTCTATGGCTATGGAAGTAACATCGGCTTTGCTCTTGCTGTCCATAATCTCAGTTACCCATGAACCGGAGGCATTCGTGGCATATTTTACACCCCTCTCGAAGGGATAACTATCATAACTGATATGCGCCTTATCTGAGGAGTCTATGGCTATATAAGGAGCCCAGCTTCCGCCGCTGTCCACAATCTCAGTCACCCATGAGCCTGAGGCATTCGTCATGTACATCAAACCCTGATCGGTTACATAACTGATATGCAGCATATCTGACGAATCTATTGCTACTGAACCATCGCTGGCTTTTCTGCCGCTGTCTACTGTCTCGATTACCCATGAACCGGATGAATTCACTGCATACTTGAGGTCAGTAAAGCCATATTCATAATCAGACGTATAACCGATATGAGCGAACAGATAACTGATATGCACATTATCTGATGAATCCACCGCTATGGAGGAGTTACCATTGTCTCCTTTTAAACTTGCTTTATCGTCCACAATCTCGGTCACCCATAAGCCGGAGGCATTCGTGGCATATTTCAGGTCGTAATCCGAATGGTTATAATAACTGATATGCGCCTTATCCGATGAGTCTATGGCTATGGAGGGATACATGCTTCTGCTGTCCACAATCTCAGACACCCATGAGCCTGAGGCGTTTGTTGCATATTTCAGGTCATAATTTGGATAATCAACATTATAACTGATATGCACCTTATCTGATGAGTCTATGGCTATGGAGGTAGCCCAGCCCTCACCGCTGTCCACAATCTCAGTCGCCCATGAGCCGGAGGCATTTGTTGCATATTTCAGGTCATAATTTGGATAACTAACATTATAACTGATATCACCTTATCTGATGAGTCTATGGCTATGGAGGTAGCCCAGCCTCCGTCGCTGTCCACAACTTCAGACACCCATGAGCCGGAGGCATTCGTCGCATACTTCAGGGCATTGATGTAGTCCGGATAACCACGATAATAGGAATAACTGATATGCACCTTATCTGATGAGTCTATGGCTATGGAGGTAGCCCAGCCTCCGTCGCTGTCCACAACTTCAGACACCCATGAGCCGGAGGCATTCGTGGCGTATTTCAGGGCCCTATTTGGATAACCGTCATAATAAATAATATGTACCTTATCTGACGAGTCTATGGCTATGGCTATGGAGGCAAATATGCCTCCATCGATGTTCACTGTCTCAGTATGCCAGGAAACTCCGTCATACCAGGCATAATATACACCGTCTCTACTTCCATAAACAATATGGGGATTCCCCGAAGAATCCAGCGCCAGTGACCTGGAATTCATACCATCGAAATAACGTGGACAATCCACACACCCCGTCCGCCAGCCGGCAAGTGCTGAATAGGGCAACAGCAGGGCGATTATGAGAACGCCCGGAATCAAATATGAATTTCTTGATTTCATGACAGCCTCCCCCTTTATTGCATTAATATTTACCCCCTCGGAAAGAAAAAGCTGAGAAATACTTTTTACGGTTATAAATGGGGATTGTAAAGCCGGATCTTCCGGCTTTGCAATCCCCGCAGATCTCTCTCAGGGCTATCTGCGGCCCTGCTTGCGCTTTGCAACGCTTGTCCCGGTTAATTTCACATAAACTGTAGGTGTGTCGGGGTCGTTGCTGTCTATGCCCAGCCTTGCACTGTACACTCCTTCCTCTTCAGGCGTGAATACCACTCGTATCGTACAGCTTCCGGACGATGCTAATGCCGTATCAGAACAATTATCCTTCCATATCTCGAATTGTTCCGGATTCGCACCTGTCAGATATACAGCACTGATCACAAGGTTTTCGCTGCCGCTGTCTGCAATATTTGTTACAGTTGCTGTCCGGCTTGGTGACCTGCCTCCCCTTACTTCACCAAACGGTATCTGGAGGTCATCCGCGGGGTCGACCGAGTCGGTTACCGAGATGTCAGGCAAGGGCTTGTTTGTTGCATACTTGAGGTCAAAATGAAATCTGTCATAGTAGACAATGTAAACCTTATCCGTTGAATCCATCGCCATGGAGATCACCTCACCTGCATCGCTGTCCACCGTTTCGCTCACCCATGAACCCGATGCATTTGTCATATACATCAGAGATTGAGCGTTGCTATAACTGATATGCACATTGTCTGCGGAGTCTATGGCTATGAAAGACGGGCTTCCTGTGTTATCTACAACTTCATTCACCCACGAACCGGATGCATTCGTCGCATGTTTCAGGTATCTGTAACTTGAATAATAAACAGGATAAAAATAACTGATATGCACATTGTCTGCGGAGTCTATGGCTATGGAAGGAGCCATTCCATCACGATCGACAACCTCAGTGATCCATGAACCGGATGCATTCGTCACATGGTTGATATTACTTGGCAATACCAGCCAGTACGCATCCCGATAAGTAATATGTACCTTATCCGAAGAATCCAGGGCTATAGAGTTGTGAAAGTATTCACCTGCAGCGCCGACCAATACGGTCTCAGTGACCCATGAACCGGATGCATTTGTCGCATATTTCAGATACTCATTTGGATAGGCCTTGTCCTCATAATGACTAAGATAACTAATATGCACTTTATCCGAGGAGTCTATGACGATGGAGTTGGATATGCCTCCATTAGTATCCACAATTTCGCTTGCCCATGAACCCTGCTCATTTGTAACGTGTATCAAACCTTGATCACCGAGATAACCGATATGTACATTGTCTGCCGAGTCTACAGCTATGGAGTTGGGCCAGCTTCCCAACCCACTGACCACAACCTCGGTTATCCAAGAACCCACGTTGTTGGTCATATGTATCAGACCTTCATCGCTGACATAACTAATATGTGCATTACCTGTTGAATCCATGGCTACCGAACTATACTTGCTGACTTTCCTGCCACTGTCCACTGTCTCGGTGACCCACGAACCGGATGCATTGGTTGCATATCTGAGGTAGAACTTCGGAAAAATATAAGTAGGAATAGGACTGTCATGGACGTAACTGATATGCACATTATCTGAGGAATCTACGGCTATGGAGGTCCTGGAGAAAATCGATAATACAGCGCTATCGTCCACTATCTCGGTGACCCATGAACCTGAGGCATTTGTTGCGTATTTCAGTTGATAATACGGATAACTGGTATAATCACCGTAACTGATGTGCACGTTGTCTGACGAGTCTACGGCTATGGAGTTACTCTCACCCACCCTTCCGTCGCTGTCTACAATTTCGGTTACCCATGAGCCGGATGCATTCGTCGCATATTTCAGATAAAGATAATAATCATACGCAATATGCACTTTATCCGATGAGTCGACAGCTATGGAGTGATGCTCACCTACCCTTCCGTCGCTGTCTATAATCTCGGTTACCCATGAGCCGGATGCATTCGTCGCGTATTTGAGGATGTAATCTTTTGAATCAGCAGTAGAATAACGATAAGTGATATGCACGTTGCCTGACGAGTCTGCCGCTATGGAGTTAGACCAGGCTCCCACGTCCTCCACTGTCTCAATCACCCATGAACCGGATGCATTCGTCGCATATTTCAGAGGGCTGCTGCCATAACTGATATGAATCTTATCCGAGGAGTCTATGGCTATGGAGGGACGACCGCCTCCTTCAATGTCCACTGTCTCAATCACCCACGAGCCGGATGCATTGGTTGCATGTTTCAACCCGCCGCTGCCGTCATAGCTGATATGCGCTTTATCCGAGGAGTCTATGGCTATGGAGAGAGTGCCACCACCCCTGTCGTCCACTGTTTCGATATGCCATGAGTCTCCGTCATAATATGCATAATATACACCATCTCCGATCCAGCCCCCTCCACCGTAAACAATATGTGGATTCCCGGAAGAATCCACCGCCAGCGTCCGCATATCTATACGATAAAAAAGACGCGGACAATCCACACAGCCTGTCCGCCAGGCTGCGCCTGCTGAAGACGGCATCAGCAGGGCGATCATAAGCACACCCAGAATCAGATATGAATTCCTTGATTTCATAACAGCCTCCCCCCGTGTAATTTTTATTACACGTAATAAAATAAATTACCCGTCAGAAAGTCCGGCAGAGCATTCCAACGGGGTTTAGTCAAGGTATAGTAATGGGAAATTGCTTTCTGTGTGTATAAAAATGTTAACACACAATCGGGGCTGATGCAACTCTCTTTTGGGTAGAAAAGAGGCTTCAGTTTATGAGGATTTCAAGGAGCCTGTCGAGCTCCTCAAGGGAATAGTACTCTATCTCTATCTTTCCCTTTTTGTTCGATTTGTGGATCAGGCGGACTTTTGTACCGAGGCTCTGCACGAGCTTTTCCTCAAGGGAGGCAATCTGCGGGTCCCTGGCCGCTGGTTTGGGCCGTGAGACAACAGCGCTTTTTTTGCTTAATGCCTCGGCCTGCCTTACGCTCAGGCCGTCACGTATGATCCTCTTTGCCATGCTGATCTGAAGTCGCCGGTTGTCAACGCGCAGCAGTGCCTTGGCATGGCCTATGCTCAGGGAGCCTTCGGCGATCCACTGCTTGATCTCGGCAGGCAGTTTCAGTATCCTCAGGTAATTGGTCACTGTGGCCCTGTCTTTGCCGACCCTTGCGGACAGGTCGTCATGGGTGAGGTTGAAATCGTCTATCAGCCTCTGAAAGGCCTCTGCGGCCTCAAGGGGGTTGAGGTCCTCCCTCTGGATGTTTTCTATCAGTGCGAGTTCAAGCACCTCGGAAGGGGCGGCTTCCTTGACAATGGCCGGAATACCGGACAGCCCCGCCATCCTGGCGGCCCTCCACCTCCGCTCGCCTGCAATCAACTGGTATGAGCCGCCGTCCGTCTTTCTCACGATTACAGGCTGGATCACGCCCTTTTCCTTTATCGAGGCCACGAGTTCATTCAGGGTCTCGTCCCTGAATATCCTCCTCGGCTGGTATTTGTTGGGCACGATATTCGCCGGGTCTATTTCCAGTATCTCCTTTGCCTTCCCTTTTCCTGTCCCGGGGATCAGGGCGGAGAGGCCTTTTCCGAGTGCGGGCTTCATTGACCTATTATCTCCTTTGCAAGCTCCAGGTAACTCCGGGCGCCTTTTGAGTGTATATCATACATTATAACCGGTTTGCCGTGGCTCGGGGCCTCGGCAAGGGTGACATTCCTGGGGATGATCGTCCTGTAGACCTTGTCGCCGAAATGCCTCCTCAACTCATCCGTCACCTGGTTGGCGAGGGTGATCCTCCCGTCAAACATTGTGATCAGTATCCCTTCTATCTCAAGGGAGGGATTCAGCGAGCTTTTCACCATATTGAAGGTTCTCAGAAGCATGCTGATCCCTTCAAGCGCATAATATTCACACTGCATGGGAATGAGGAGGCCGTCCGCTGCAACAAGGGCATTCAGTGTCAGCAGGCTCAGCGAAGGCGGGCAGTCGATAAAGATGTAATCATACCGGTATTTGACCGGCTCAAGGGCGCGCCTCAGAATCGTCTCCCTGCCCTCTCTTGAGGAAAGCTCAAGCTCGGCGCCTATAAGCTCGATATTCGATGATATGATCTCAAGACGCTCCACGTCTGTCCGGCGGATGATCCTTTCTATGCGTTTCGCGCCGGTGTACAGGTCATAGAGACTGCCGTTGATGTTTTCCTTGTCAATGCCGAGGCCGCTTGTTGAGTTGCCCTGGGGGTCGGAATCAATGAGCAGGACACGCTTCCCCTCACCTGCAAGGGATGCGCCCAGATTAATCGCCGAAGTAGTCTTTCCAACGCCCCCCTTCTGGTTGGCTACTGCCGTTACCTTTCCCACTATGCCCCGTCCTGAACAAATTTGAATCCTTCCCTGATGGATAATTCAGCCCTTGCGAGTTCTTTCCCCAGGTATGCCGCATGGCTTAACTCTGTAACCCATTTATTATTGATAATCGTAAAATAAATATCCCGGCTGTTTTTGCCTTTGATCTTCCTGAGCAGCTTATTGTCATAGGAATAGTGCTCCACCAGGATGGATTTATCCTTCTCAGACGGCAGGATCACGAAATACCCCGCGCTGTCAAGCCTGACCGCTGATTTTCTGTGTTTTTTCGCCGTAATCACGGGAACTTCTGAAGAACCGACCTTTGCAACGGACAGGGAGGGCATTGATACGGCAACAGCCGGTGTGCCGCAGTCACCGTGGCATCCGCAAGAGGAAGCACCCGCCGCTGCAGCGGCCTTCCGGGACATTTCCCGGATTTTCCTGGCTAACGTCCGGGTGTTTTCACAGCCTATCTGGTCTTCTATGTGTATCTGTTTTCTGAATTTTTCCACATCCGAGCGGGTTACATTCTTGAGTATGGGACGCCTGCCGTTTGAACCGATCACGCGCATGTTTTCGTCCACCCCGTTTTCCCAAAGTGCCAGGAGAGTTTTCCCGCTCTGGTGCCCCTCGGTGTCTTTTCCCGCCAGGATCAGGGAGGTGATGGCGGGATTGGAAGTGACGTTTTTCACTATTTTGTCGATTCCGATGTTTTCCGTCTCTGTCTTGCCGACTATGCAGAGACCTTCGGGCCTGAGCCTGGCCAGCTTTTCCTCGAGTTTGACGCTTGAGAGGGTGGAGACGGCCACCGGAGCTGATGCGTCCAGCACAGTATACTCGCCTTCCACAGGCGGCCAGGAATCATTATTCACCGTCATCCCGCAGCCTGACAGACTGGCTGATGCAAGGGCCGGGTATTTTGCAGTGAGCCTGGTCATGGCCTCCGGCGGAATGCAGTATTTGCACCCGAAACACGGGTATTCGAGCGGTTCAAGCTGCCCGAGCCATTCATTCACATGCCGGAGAAGTTCCTTTGCATCCTTGATTTTCAGCAAGGGCAGGGATGCCCTGAGATTCTCCAGCGTTCCCCTCATGCAGCCGCATTTCCGGCACTTGGAGAGCTTCATTCCGCCCTGGATTTCCGAATAGACCTTCCTGAACGTGGGATTCATGGCAATATTATGTCTGATACCGGCGGAAAACTTCAACTCCGCTGCGCCCCCCGTAACGGCACCGCCGTGCCGCCCCTGACTTCTTATTTAAAATTCTTATTACCAAATAATTGCACATATTTTCCTTCCCACTTATGTTATAATTCACAACTTTGCTTCAGGTTGTCAGTTCTCAACTGCAGGATTTAAAACCCAATTAAGGAGAACGGAAGAATGATAATTATAGGTGAAAAAATCAGCGTTATAGCGAAAAAGGTCAGGGAGGCGATGAATGCCCGCGACCCCAAACCCATCCAGGAGCTTGCCGCAGCCCAGTGGAAGGCAGGCGCACACTTCATAGACGTAAATATAGGTCCTGCCGAGGAAAACGGCGAAGACCTCATGAAGTGGATGGTCGAGAGCATACAGCAGGTGGTGCAGGCCCCCCTGTGCCTGGATACCACCAATGCGGCCGCGCTTGAGGCGGGCCTGCAGGTGCATAACAATGAATGGGGAAGGCCCCTTATCAACTCCACGTCAAATGAGCCGGACAGGTTTGTCATGCTCGAGATGGCGGCGAAACACAATGCGCAGTGTATCGCCCTGACCCTCGGAAAGGGCAGCCTGCCTGCCGACGCGGAGGAAAGATGCGGGATAGCCGCCGAGATTATGGCCAGGGCCGCTGAATACGGCGTGCCGATGGAAGATCTTTTCCTTGATCCGCTGATTCTCCAGGTCTGCACAATGCAGGATCAGGCCATCCATGCCATCAAGGCCGTGAAGATGTTCCAGGAACTGAATGACCCCCCGATGAAAACGGTTGTGGGGCTGAGTAATGTATCAAACGGCGTGCCGAAGGAGATGAGAAGCCTGATAGACAGGGTATACCTGACACTGCTTATGTACGAGGGTCTTTCAGCGGCGATCATGAACCCTCTTGACAAAGATCTTATGGATGTGCTCAAGACAACGGACATCTTTCTCGGAAATACACTTTATGCGCACTCGTACCTGGAGATGTAATGAAAGGCTCAATGCAGCAGCGTCTGTTTCCTGAGCAAATCTTTTTACGGAGGTCAATATGTCTTACGTTATTCCTAAGGAGTCATATACCGGTAAAGTCCTAAGCTTTGATTTCGGCAAAGACGACAGGGCGGTTACAGTAGGCGGTGAAAACACCCTTCCGTTCCTGTCCTTTGAAGGACAACAGCCCAACAAGCCCGTGATTGCCTATGAGATTCAGGACTGTCCGCCCGATGACTGGCCGGATACAGTAAAAGAGGCATACAAGGATGTAAGCGGCGATCCTGTTGCATGGGCCAAACACTGCCAGGATGTCCTGAATGCAAAGGCCATTGCGCTCAGGCTTCTGAGCACCCATCCAGACAGGGACGACAGGTCTGCCGAGGATGCCGCCAAGACCGTCAAGGATGTGCTGGCGGCTGTTGATGTGCCCCTTGTCATACTCGGCTCCAACCACATTGAAAAGGACTCCACGGTGCTGGTTGCCGCAGCCGAGGCTGCAAGCGGGTACAACTGCATAATCGGAAAGGCCCAGGAGGGCAATTACAAAACCATAGTGGCCGCGGCCCTCGCGCATAATCATAAACTGATAGCAATGTCGGAGCTTGACATCAATCTTGCAAAACAGTTGAACATCCTGATAACCCAGATGGGTTTCAGCAAAGAAAAGCTCATTACAGACCCGATGTGCTCTGCGCTCGGGTACGGCCTGGAGTATACCTATTCAGTGATGGAGAGGATACGGCTTGCCGCGCTTGCCCAGAATGATCCGACCATGCAGCCTCCGATACTCGGGGATGTCGGCATGTATGTCTGGAAGATAAAGGAGACCGTTGCCCCGGAAGCGGATGTTCCTGAATGGGGGGCGCTCCGTGAGAGGGGCATTGCCTGGGAGGCGATTACCGCAACGGCGATGCTTCTGGCCGGGACAAACCTCCTTATCATGAGGCATCCTGCGGCGATAGAGACCGTTGAAAAGACCATCGGTGAACTGGTTTGAGCAAAATATGGAGGTAAACAATGGCATTAACCGGAATTCAGATATTTAAGCTTCTTCCGAAGACAAACTGCAAGAAATGCGGATTTCCCACATGTCTGGCCTTTGCAATGAAACTCGCGCAGGGAGGCGTGGAGCTTTCAGCGTGTCCTGATGTGTCGGAGGAGGCAAAGAAAACCCTCGGCGAGGCGTCGGCGCCGCCCATAAGGTCATTCGAGCTCGGCACCGGGGAAAAGGCTGTAAAGCTGGGCGGAGAGACCGTTCTGTTCAGGCATGAGAAGAAGTTCATCAATCCCTGTGCCCTGGCGCTTAATGTTAAAGACAGCTTAAGCGACGGCGAACTTGCGGAAAAGGCATCCGAAGTGGCCTCTTCCGAAATCGACCGGGTGGGGCAGAAACTGAGGGTTGATGCCATATCCGTGGAATATGCTTCGGGCGACGCCGCCAGATATGAGGCTGCCGTAAGGCTTGTGGCGGAGAAGGCGCCGGAGGCGGCCATCATACTGAACTGCAAGGATGTCGCTGCGGCCGAGGCCGCCGTAAAGGCCGTTGCAGAGAGAAAGCCGCTGATCTACGGAGCTGATGACGGAAACGCCGAAGCCATGGCCGCTGTTGCAAAGGCTCACGGTGTTCCCCTTGTTGCATGCGCGCAGGGTCCGGAGGCCCTCTCGGTGCTCACTGAAAAGATCAAGGGGCTCGGCGTGGAGGATATCGTACTTGACTCCGGCGCAAAGACGGCAAGGGAGATCATAGAGCACAATACGCAGATCAGGCGTTCTGCGCTTAAGAAGAACTTCAAACCGCTCGGATATCCGGTGATAAACAGCGTGTTGAGGGATGATCCCCTTTTCGAGGCATCCATTGCCTCTGTGGCAATCGCCAAATACGCCTCAATAGTCATACTCGGCAGTATTGAAAAGTGGAAGAATCTCGCGCTCTTCACGCTGAGGCAGAATCTCTACACCGACCCGCAGGTGCCGATGCAGGTGGAGCAGAAGATTTACGAAATCGGAGAGCCGGGTCCGGATTCACCGCTTATGATTACAACGAATTTCTCGCTCACCTATTTCATTGTATCGGGTGAGATTGAAAACAGCCGGGTGCCGGCACGGCTTGCCGTAATGGACTGCGAGGGTCTTTCCGTTCTGACTGCCTGGGCTGCCGGTAAGTTCACGGCCGCAAAGATCGCGCAGTTCATAAAGGAAAGCGGGGTGGAGAACCAGATCAGCCACAAGGAGCTTATCCTGCCGGGTCAGGTTGCAATCCTCAGCGGCGCGCTCGAGGACAAGCTCGAGGGATGGAAGATAACGGTCGGCCCGAGGGAGGCGAACGCCATTCCGACTTTTCTGAAAAACCGTGCATAGGTTTTCTGGCCTGATGTTGCCTGAACGCTGCAGGCCCTCCCTCCCGCCCGCGGGCGGTATTTTTACGCCCCTGGAGGGTTTATTTATGTGCAGCCTGTTTGACAGGGGGGGCGGACATCTGTAAGATATTATGACGTTTTATTAACTAATAATTATTATTAACTAATTTGAGTACTTAAGAACGTGTCATTCCCGGAGGCGGGAGCACACCGGTAATCCCTGCCGGAAAAACGACCCCCGGAGAAGTTGAGGAATGACAGAAGAAAAATCAAAACCATGAAAGAATTCAGACGACTTCAGATTAAATTAACGCCCCAGCGGCTTGCCATACTGAATTTTCTGAGGGGCAACAAGTCGCATCCGTCTGCCGAAGACATTTACAAGGCGGTGCTGAAACACTATCCCACAATGTCTTTTGCAACGGTTTACAACACGCTTGAGGCGCTGAAAAACAAACAACGCGTGAAGGAGCTCAAGATAGATTCCGGCAAGAAAAGATATGACCCGGACACCACCAAACACCACCATATTTTGTGCATTAAGTGCAAGAAGATTCTCGATCTGCACACGGATTTCAAGCTGGACGTGCCGGAAGAGCTCACACACGGATTTGAATTGCTCGGCAACAGTATCGAGTTTTACGGCTTATGCCGGAAGTGCAGGAAGCGCCATTAGGCAGGAGATTTATTACCGTACATATAATTACCGTTTAGGAGGTTGAAATGTCAAAGATAATTGCCTCTGCTGCAATAAGGGCTTCACACAGTCTCTTCAGGACGGCGGAGGAGATGCTTGATAAGGCGATTGCGGAAAAAGGAAAGGACTTCGTGTTTGAGTTTCCGGACACTGCTTTTTACCTTCCGCTGGTGTATGCAATGACGGCATTCCCTGTCAAGACACTTGCCGACATGAAGGTTGCCCTGGAAATGGCAAGGGAGATGCTGCACGAGGAGCCGGAGGAAAAGCTCTGGAAACCATATCTCGGAGAGGCCCTGGATTCGGGCATGGCAACCCTTTTCTGCGAGGAGATCATACTGGCCCTGAGATATATTGAGGGGCTTGAGCCGGATACAGACCCTGAAACAGGTTATGTATACAACGGCTTCATCACGGACACCATTCAGAGAAACCTGGGCATCCAGCTTGTTGACGGCAGGATGCCGGGTTTTGCAGCCATCATCGGCGCGGCCCCTGATGATGAAACCGCGGTGAAAATCGTGAGGGAACTGCAGGAAAAGAACATCCTCATATTCCTCTCCGGGGAATCGGGAGGCGACAGCGTCACGAGGCAACTTCTGAGGAAGAATGTCGAGCTCGGCTGGGATACATATATCGTCCCTCTCGGCACGAAAACAGAACATACACTCTATGCGCTCGACTGGTCCATCAGGGCGTCCCTGATCTTCGGCGGCAACAAGCCCGGGGATTACAAGGCGCATCTGAAATATACAAAAGACAGGGTCTTTGCTTTCGCCCTTGTCCTGGGCGAGCTTGACGACGTCAAGTGGTCCACGGGTGCCGGAGCCATCAATATGGGATACCCCGCAATATGCGATACCGATGTCCCGGTCATCCACCCGACAGGGGTATGCACCTACGAGCATGTCGAAAAAGAACTCGACCACAGCAAGATCGTACAGAGGGCCTTTGAGGTCAGAGGGCTTAAGGTAACGGTTGAGAAACCGCCTATCCCCGTCTCCTACGGCCCTGCATTCGAGGGCGAGAGGATCAGGAAAGAAGACATGTTCATAGAGTTCGGCGGCAACCGCACACCTGCATTTGAATGGGTAAGAACAAGGGAAATGGATGAGATCGAAGACGGCAAAGTAGTGCTTGTGGGCACTGATATAGAAGAGAGATACAAGGCCGGCGGGCAGATGCCGCTCGGGATTGTCATAGACGTTGCAGGCCGGAAGATGCAGAAGGACTTTGAGGCCATTATCGAGAGAAAGCTCCATCATAACATAAACGAAGCACAGGGCCTGTGGCACATGGGACAACGCGACATCGTATGGATGAGAATCAGCAAACAGGCGTACAAGGACGGCATCACGCTGGAGCATATCGGCATAATACACAACACCATGACACACAACAGGTTCAAGGCGATTGTCGATAAGGTCCAGGTCACACTTTATTTCGATGAAAAGGACGTCCTCGAACTCCAGGAACAGGCAAGGGCCGTCTACAAGGAAAGGGACCACAGGCTTGCCGGCCTCACGGACGAATCAGTGGATACCTATTACTCCTGCCTCCTGTGCCAGTCGTTCGCGCCGTCCCACGTATGCGTTATAAGCCCGGAGCGCCTGGGTCTGTGCG
Organism: Deferribacteres bacterium; assembly: GCA_013152795.1. Classification (GTDB taxonomy): domain Bacteria; phylum Nitrospirota; class Thermodesulfovibrionia; order UBA6902; family UBA6902; genus JAADFS01. Next base: position 8,762 of record JAADFS010000192.1, on the reverse strand, counting down.
GCGCTTACAACTGGCTGGACACAAAGGCCGCCTTCGAGATAGACCCCACAGGCGGCAACCAGCCCATAAAGAAGGGCGAGGTGCTGGACGCCAAGGCAGGCAGGTGGGCCGGTGTTGATGAATACCTCAAGGCCAATTCCGCGGGTGCGGTTGAATCGCTCAATCTGTACACAATCATGGATAATCCCATGACATCCTGCGGCTGTTTTGAGTGTATCGTTGCAATTATCCCTGAGGCCAACGGGGTAATGCTCGTGCAGAGAGGCCATACAGGCATGACCCCTGTTGGAATGAAATTCTCCACACTGGCCGGTACAGTCGGTGGAGGCACGCAGAACCCCGGTTTTATGGGGATAGGGGTGAATTTCATTACAAGCCGCAAGTTCCTCTATGCAGACGGCGGAATCAGGAGAATAGTCTGGATGACAAAGAATCTCAAGGAGAGAATCGCCGAGGATTTCAAAAAGAGGTGCGAGGAAGAGGGGGTGCCTGATTTAATGGATAAGATTGCGGATGAGACTATCGCGGAAGATTCTGAAAAGCTTCTGGAATATCTTGCAAGTGTCGGGCATCCGGCGCTTGAGATGGAACCGATGTTCTAAAGAGGTTGTCCGTCTGAGTTGAGCATTTTTACGGACACGCCGACCGGACACGATTCACGAATTATGGAGGATATATGGATAAAGTGACAAAAAGCGCAAGCACATCAGCAGAAGAGATAATAGAATGGGGTGAGTCCCACCATCTTGAGACATGCTTTGAGCGTGCGGAGAAACTGAAGCAGTGCCCCATAGGCGAGACCGGGGCCTGCTGCAGGGTATGCCATATGGGCCCGTGCAGGCTCGTGGGCCGGAACGCCGAGGAAAAGGCGGCAGGGGTATGCGGCGCATCGCTTGCCACGGTGGCTGCAAGAAACCTCGTAAGGATGATAGCGGCAGGCACCGCCGCCCACTCTGATCACGCAAGAGACATGGCCATGACCCTCCTGGCGGCCGCCGAGGGTACGGCAAAGGACTTCAAGATAACCGACGTCAAAAAACTGTACAAGGTTGCCGGTATACTCGGAATAGAATTCGAGGGCAGGCCTGTCAATGATGTTGCAAAAGATGTCGCCCTTAAATTCCTTGAGGATTTCGGGCGCCAGACAGGGGAACTGAATTACAACAAAAGGGCTCCCGAGAAGACGCAGGAGAGATGGAGGAAATGGGGGATTGCCCCGCGCGGCATAGACAGGGAGGTGGTGGAGGCCATGCACCGGACAAGTGTGGGTGTGGACCACGAGGCCGATCACCTGCTGGCACAGGGATTAAGGACCGCACTGGCGGACGGCTGGGGCGGCTGCATGATCTCCACGGACATCACGGACATCCTCTTCGGAACACCCAAACCCCTCAGGGCCGAATCCAGCTTCGGCATATTCAAGGAGGACGAGGTCAACCTCATCGTCCACGGCCACGAGCCCACCCTTGCCGAGATAATCGTTGATGTGGCATCCTCGCCGGAGATGATTGAATACGCAAAATCCAAGGGGGCGAAGGGCATCAATCTCGGCGGCATGTGCTGCACTGCAAACGAGGTCCTCATGAGGCACGGGATACCCACTGCCGGCGGGTTTACAAACCAGGAACTGGGTATTATGACTGGTCTGATCGACGCCATGACGGTTGATGTGCAGTGCATCATGCCTGCCATCGCCAAGCTGTCGGAGAAATTCCATACAAAGATCATCACCACCAGCCCCAAGGCCAAGATACCCGGGGCAGTCCACGTTGAATACGACGAGCACCATGCAAGGGAGACGGCGGAGAAGATTATAAGAATGGCCATAGACAATTTCCCGAACAGGACAAGCGAGGGAAGCCATATCACCCGCAAGACGCCGCTGATAGCAGGTTTCTCCCATGAGTATATCGAATACATGCAGGGCGGAAAATGGCGTGCATCCTTCAGGCCTTTGAATGACGCCATCATGGCCGGAAGGATCCGGGGCGTGGTCGGGCTGGTAGGATGCGACAACCCGAGGGTGCAGGCCACAAGCATTCACAAATACCTTGCAACCGAGCTTATAAAAAATGACGTTCTCATCGTCTCAACCGGCTGCGGCTCTGCAGCATGCGGGACCGCCGGATATTTAACGCCCGAGATGGCGCTTGAAAATGCCGGCCCAGGCCTCAGGGAGGTCTGTGAGGCAATCGGAATCCCGCCCATCCTTCACCTCGGCGCGTGCGTAGACAACTCGAGGATACTCACGATAGCAACGGCCATGGCGCATGAAGGGGGCCTGTCCGATGAGATCGGCGGAATGCCTGCCGTTGGAATCGCTCCGGAGTGGATGTCCGAGAAGGCCATTGCAATCGGTACATATTTCGCGGCATCCGGTGTTCCCGTAATCATGGGCGGGGAGTCACCGGTCGGAGCGAGCAAGGAAGTTGAAAGGATCATGACCGAAGTATGGTTTGAGCGCTACATGGGAGCGCTTCATTTCGAGCCGGATCCTGAAAAGATTCTTGCGATGACACTTGACTACATAGACAAGGCGAGGGAGAGGCTCAAATTGAGAAAATACGAACCCGGAAAGTTCGGCGCCGAAAGGGTCCTTATGGACATGGCTGCCAGGAGGGAACTGGAAAGATCAGCAGCCGGCGCAGCCCATGCCGGAGTGGGAGGTATCAGTGAATCTCAAGGTTGATGAAGTCATAGGACATGTCGGCGATATTCTGACCGATACACAGAAGAAAAGGGGCATCCTCATACATGCCTTCCAGCAGATACAGAAGGAACGCAATTATCTGCCGGAGGAAGACCTGATAAGGTTATCTAAAAAGCTGGATATACCGCTGTCAGATGTTTACAGCACAGCGACGTTTTACAAACAGTTCTATTTCACGCCGCGGGGCAGGAAGATAGTACGCGTCTGCACGGGCACCGCCTGCCATGTAAGGGGGGCGGATAAAGTTCTCGACAGGATCAAGGATGAGTTCAAGATAGATGAAGGAGAGACAACGCCTGATCTTGCGATGACCCTTGAGACCGTGGGATGCATCGGCTGCTGCGGCCTTGCACCGGTGGCGACGGTCAATGAGAGCATCGTCGGTGAAATAGACATGAAAAGGCTTGATGAGATAGTCGAGGATATTAAAAGCGGCGACGGATAGCTTAATTACATTAAATATTAATTAAGGTGAAGATATGAAGAAACTTAACAGTCCAAAAGAGCTTTACGAGTTCAGAGAGCGCCTGAAAGATACCACATTCAAGCCCGACGCCCTCAGGGCGAGGGTATGCTGTGGAACTGCATGCACTGCAACGGGCGCCCACAAGGTGATAGATGCGTTTAAAAAAGAGGCGGCGGACAGCGGCGTTGAGGTGGAGATAGTCAGGACAGGCTGCCAGGGGATATGCCAGAAAGGTCCGGTGCTCAAGGTGGAACCCATGAACATCTTCTACCAGAGGACCAGGCCCGAAAATGTATCTTCCATCATGAGCTATTCCATGCTGGGCAACATGCCCTACAGGCAGGGCCTTTACCGTGACGGCATCCTCAGCGAGCCCATACCCGTTATGACGGATATCCCGTTTTATAAGAAACAGATAAGGATCGCCCTGAGAAACAACGGGGTGATCGACCCGTGCAATATTAATCATTACCTCGCGGTCGGGGGATACGCCGCGCTGGAAAAGGCCCTGGCCTTAATGACACCTGATCTGGTTCTTCAGGAAGTCGACAGGGCGAATCTCAGGGGAAGGGGCGGCGCAGGATTCCCTGCAGGCAAGAAATGGGCCCATACCAAGTCGGCGCCGGGGGATATCAAGTTTGTGATCGCAAACGGTGACGAAGGCGACCCGGGCGCATTCATGGACAGGTCTATTATGGAGGGCGACCCCCACAGCCTCCTTGAGGGAATGGCGCTGTGTGCATATGCAATAGGCGCGCAGTACGGATTTATATATGTCAGGCATGAATACCCCCTGGCGGTTCAGAACCTCAGGATAGCAATAAAACAGGCCGAAGAACTGGGGCTGCTCGGGAAAAACATCCTCGGCACGGACTTCAGTTTTACAGTGGATATAAGGGAAGGCGCAGGGGCGTTCGTATGCGGTGAGTCCACGGCCCTTGTTGCCTCCATCGAAGGTGAGAGGGGTTTCCCGAGGCCCAGGCCGCCGAGGCTTTCACAACCAGGGGGCGGCCCGTGGGGCTATCCGAGCAATCTCAACAACATTGAAACCTATGCGTGCGTCCCCGTGATCGTTGAAAAGGGCTCCGACTACTTCACGTCCATCGGAACCAAGACATCACCCGGTACCAAGGTGTTTGCACTTACCGGCAAGGTCAAGAACACCGGCTTGGTCGAGGTACCCATGGGCATGACCCTGAGGGAGATAATATTTGACATCGGCGGCGGTATGCTCGGTGATAAGAAGTTCAAGGCCGTGCAGACGGGCGGCCCTTCAGGCGGCTGTATACCTGCCGAACACCTTGACCTGCCGATAGACTTTGATTCCCTTGCATCCGTGGGCTCCATGATGGGCTCGGGCGGAATGGTGGTGATGGATGAAGATACATGTATGGTTGATGTGGCCAAGTTCTTCCTCTCATTTACACAGTCCGAATCCTGCGGCAAATGCCCGCCGTGCAGAATAGGTACCTACCAGATGCTCCAGATACTCGACAGGATCACATCGGGCAGGGGTGAACAGGGCGACATCCGCAGGCTCGTGGAGCTCGGTCAGTACATCCAGAAGGCCTCACTCTGCGGTCTCGGCCAGAGCGCGCCCAACCCTGTGCTGAGCACGATCAAGTATTTCAGGGAGGAGTATGAAGAGCATGTCTATGAAAAGTACTGCCGTGCAAAGGCATGCACCGGCATGGGGGCATTCGTCATCGATCAGGCGGCGTGCATCAGGTGCGGACTGTGCAAAGAGGCCTGCGCGTTCAATGCGGTTACCGAGACGAGAAAGAGATATATAATCGACCGCAATGCCTGCACACAGTGCATGGCCTGTTATAATGCATGTCCGATCAATGCCGTTATGATAAAGAAACAGAGGCATGTAATACTTGAGGAAGAATTCAAGGTGCCTACGGAAACAATAGAACTTATAGACAGGAGGGCGAGAATGGTCCTTAGAGATATCTTAAAGAAAAAACCCGATGAGTTGACCACCGTTACCCGGGACCAGACTGCGGATGCAGCCGTAAGGCTTATGGCTGAGAAGAATATAAGCGACGTGATAGTGGTTGACGAAGAAGGGAAAATAGCCGGTATTTTTACCGAAAGGGACGTAGTCCGCTATGTCCACAAGAATGTTGACCTGAAGGCAGAGCCCATCGGGAATTTAATGACCACGAAGATCATAACATTTGAACCTTCAACAGAGATCAATGCCGCAATCCAGGTTGTCTCAAAAGAAAAGATACGCCATCTGCCGATTGTTGAAAAGGGCAGGCTCATAGGAATGGTCACTTACAGAGACCTGGTTGCCCACGTCCTGCCGGAGATTATCTACATGGCAGAGGCGATATACTGAGGTTTGGCCATGACAGATAAGAGACTCATAAAGACAGACGACATCAAAAAGGCGGCGGATGAAAAGAAATGCCCTTTGGAAAGGGCACTTTTCTATATGACGGAATTCCTCGCCGGGCCGATGTGCGGCAAGTGCTTTCCCTGCTCCATGGGGAGCTATGAGGCAAGGGTGATTCTGAATAATATGATTGAGGGGAAGGCCGCGGAGGAGGATCTGTCCAAACTCCGAAGGATCGCCTCTGATATGCTGGACGGCTCCATGTGTAAAAAGGGAAAAGATACTGCACGGTTTATGCTTCAGTGGCTCGATACAGGAGACTTCGACAGGCATGTCGAAGGCATTTGTCCGGAGCGGACATGCGGGGCCTACATTGAATACACGATTATCACTGCGAAGTGCACCATGTGCGGCGAATGCCTGACGGCCTGCAAATACGGCGCTATCTATGGCGAAAAGAGACGGGCGTTTATCAGCGGGTACCAGCCGTTTGAGATCAGGCAGACCAAATGCGTCAAGTGCGGCGAATGCGTCCCGGCGTGTCCGGAAAAGGCTATTGCAGTTGTTGATGCAAAAGTCAAAGAGGCTGAAACAGTTGGAACATAGCAGGGGTGTATCGCAATACGCCCTTAAAATAAATTTCGAAACGGCGGCGGGGGTCTCCCTGTTTCCGGATATGATAGACAGGAGGAGCAGATGTCAAAAAAAGTTACTCTGAAAATAGATGGCAAGGCAGTGCGTGTTCCGGCGGGAACCAATCTCATTGATGCTGCCGAGACAGCGGGAATCCACATTCCGAACCTCTGTTACCTGAAGGGGATGAGGGGAATAGGCGCATGCAGGATGTGTCTTGTTGAGGTGGAGGGTATGAAGGCCCCGCTGATAGGCTGCACCACAAAGGTAAAGGAAGGGATGGTCGTCAACACCAGAACCGAAAAGTTAGAGGAGATAAGGAAATTCGTGATAGACCTTATCCTCTCCATGCATCCGCTTGACTGCATGACCTGCACAAAGGCCGGTGCATGCACTCTGCAGCAGTATGCGTATGACTTTGGAATAAAGGAATCAAGCTTCAGCAGGAAGAAATTCGGATACCCTGTTGATGAGGAAAATCCGTTTATCAGGAGAGACCCTGACTACTGCATCATATGCGGAAGATGTGTGCGGGTGTGCAAGGAACAGGGCACGAGCGTCCTTGAATTCATGGGAAGGGGAGTCGGTGCAAAGGTTGTCACTGCCATGGACAGGCCGCTGCAGAAATCCGACTGCACTTTCTGCGGGAGCTGTATCGACGTATGCCCTGTCAATGCCCTCCTTGAAGCCGGCAGGTGGAGAAAGGGCAGGGAGTGGGAATATACGAAGACCGCATCCGCCTGTCTTTCCTGCGGCTGCGGCTGCGATATAATCGCCAGTGAAAGAGACGGTGAAATCATAAAGATAAACACTGGTGCGGCTGACGGGTCGGCTGAAAGATACATATGCGCAACCGGCAGGTTCGGATTCGACGCGGTGACGTCGGACGCAAGGGTCACTGTCCCGATGAAAAGGGTCAACGGCGAGCTGCAGGAGACCACATGGAAAGATGCACTGGAAACCGCAGCCGAGAGATTAAAGCAGGCAGGTGCCGGTGCGGGGATCATAAGCACAGCGGGCATACTCAACCAGGATGCCCTTGCACTTTCGAGATTCGCCTCTGACGTAATCCGGACGGGCAATGTGGATACAACAGCGAGTCTTTATGCAGATGCCGATTCCCTGAACCTCTCCGATACCGTTGATCTTGACGGCACGGATGCAATCGTCCTTGCAGGACTTGACCCCTCGCAGTGGAGCAGGGTACTGCCGGCCCTTGATGCAGGCATAAGAAAGAGGGTCTCAAGAGGCGCCAAACTTATTGTCATAAACTCGGCGGAAATCAGGATAGGCCGTGCAGCAACAGTAAGCATCAAGGCTGAGGAGGCGACAACGCTTGCGCACATAGCAAGGGGCCTGATCGACAAGGGGAAGACAGGCGGCAAGGAACTGGAGGCCGCTGTCTCAGGTCTTGCGGTAACGGAAGATATTGAAAAGGCCGCCGCCATACTGGCCGGTGCGGGGTCACCCGCAATATTCTGCGCCCCGTCCCTTTTCAGTGCCTCAAGGAATATCTCGCTGCTGATCGATGTCAAGGTCGTTGCAGTGCCGTATGAGGCCAATGCAAGGGGCATTGCCGCAGCAGGCCTGCCCGCGGACGGGAAGACCTACAAGGAGATGATCTCCGGTGACATGGATGTGCTTTATGCAGTAGGGGAAATCCCTGTCTCCAAGAGACCCGGCGCAAAGTTTATCATAGCCCAGACATCTTACCTTACGGATTTTGCAAAACAGGCCGATATAGTGCTGCCGGCCGCAACATACCTTGAATCAAAGGGCACAATAATCAACTACCTGGGCAAGGTTAAGGACGTCAGGAAGGTTGTCGACCCTCTGGGCGTTTCCAAGCAGCACCGTGATATCATTATCAATCTTTCAAAGGCAATCGGGGAGCCTTTAAAAGATATCACCCCGAAAACAAAGGGCGGCCCTGAAGAGGCTGAACCTGTATTCAGGCCGTTCGAGGAAAAGCAGGGTCTTGACACCGGCCCGGCAGATATAATCGAAGCGCTTAACAGATCCGTCCTCGACCATTCAAGGCTCCTGTGGCTGAAGGAATCGGAGACAGCAGGGGTTTAGGAGACACGGGAAATTGACAAAGACATTATTTAAGAAATATAATTTATAAACTTTTATTGCAGAGGAGGATCTTATAATGTCAGAGACAGTGGCAAGTGTTACGAGCGATAATTTTGAGGAGACGGTTCTTAAGGCGCAGAATCTTGTAATGGTTGACTTCTGGGCAACATGGTGCGGGCCGTGCAAGATAGTCTCTCCTGTTGTTGAAGAACTTGCAAAGGAATACGAGGGCAGGGTGCTGTTTGCAAAGGTTAACACGGATGAGAATCCTGATCTTGCAAGCCGGTATAATATCAGGGGTATACCGACGCTCATGTTTTTTAAAGACGGCAAGGTGGCTGACCAGATAGTCGGAGCCGTACCCAAGGCCCAGCTCAAATCCAAGATAGATTCCCTGCTTTAACAGTTCCGGATAATCTGATGTATGATGTTGTAATTATCGGCGGCGGCCCTGCTGGCCTGACAGCAGGGCTTTATACTGCGAGGGCGAGACTCAGGAGCCTGCTTATTGAGAAGGCGTTCCC
>JAADFS010000191.1 GCA_013152795.1 Deferribacteres bacterium | reverse complement strand
GGCCTGGTCACAGGCGTCTCGGTTGCCGGCTTCGGCGCGGGCGCCCTCTTTTTCGCAGGCCCGGCATCCACGCTCCTGCTTCCACCGGGGCAAGGCGCGGATGCCATGGGATTATCTCAGGTTCTCCTTGTGGCCCTCGGTGTTTCACAGGGCAGCGGATTCGGCATCGGCTGGAAGGCGTTTTTTATATTCCACGGCGTCACCAGCGCGGTATTCGTCATATTAGGGGCTTCTCTGCTGCGCAATCCTCCGGACGGATGGCAGGCCCCAGGCCTGTCCTCAGGGCAAATCCAGCGCAGTTCAGGGCCTGACACTGAATGGCGGGAAATGCTGAACACGCCGCTTGCCTGCATGCTGTGGATTACCTTTATATTCGGAGCCACCTCAGGGCTGATGGCAATCGGCCAGTGGAAGCCCCTCATGGGCGATATACTGAACGGCAGGACATTTGCGCCCGCCTGGATGGGCGGGTTCGGCCGCTTTGTCGAACCTGTCGGCGTACTTGCCGTCTTCAATGCACTGGGCCGTATATTCTGGGGCAAGGTCAGCGACCTCATGGACCGGCCGAGGGCCATGATGATAATGTTCCTTGCACAGGGCATGGCATTCATGGTGCTTGTGAGCGTTGAATCACATGCAGCAGTGTTTATTGCGTCGGCATGGGTGGGGCTTAATTTCGGCGGCAACTTTGCCCTGTTTCCATCCGCAACAGCGGATTATTTCGGGACAAAGAACCTCGGCATGAACTACGGCTGGATATTCACTGCATACGGTGTCGCCGGCATCCTCGGCCCGGTGGCCGGAGGCGTGCTTTATGACGCGACACAGGCATATGTCATAGCATTCGTATTTGCCGGCATACTGTGCTTTCTTGCAGCAGGCAGCTCGGTGGTCGTGTGGAGCCTCGCAAGGAGCCGCATACAGGAGGCCGCCCTGCCGCTGTCAACTCCGTACCCGCAGCCGGATGTCAATGTCAGACCTGCTGAAAAACCGGCGGCACCCTATGCGGAACCGTCTCCTGTGCAGGACAGAGAATGCGGCACGTGAGGGCCTGCTGAGTGAGTCTGGATGACTCCCATGGTATAAATCCTCATCACTCCCGTCACTATCACAGGAGGGTGCTGAACTAATAAAACTCCTTCAGAGCCGCCTCCACTGCCGGCGGCTCAAATGACCGCCTCACAAGCGGCCTTTCCGCAAGCACGGGAATCCTGTCCTCCATGACAGGACGGTCGTTCCTGTAGATGATGCCCAGGGGGATACGCTCCCCCCATTCAAGCGACCTCCTGAATGCCTCAACCCTGTCCCGGGGATTGTAAGCCGGCTCCAGATGGTAAACCCTCTCTTTATACCACTGGTAGGTATTGATTTTGTTGAACGTCACGCACGGCTGTAGAATGTCAACAAGGGAAAAGCCCCTGTGGCTTACCGCCTCTTTTATCAGGTCTTTCAGATGCGCCGTGTCTCCTGCAAAGCCCCTTGCAACAAAACTGCAGTCAAGGGCCACTGCCAGCGCCATTGGATCCAACTGCCCGGAAAGGACACCGAGGGGCTGGTTTTTCGTCTTCATGCCTTCCATGCTTGTAGGTGAAGGCTGCCCCTTTGTGAGCCCGTATACCTGGTTGTCATGCACAAAGAGGGTTACATCTATATTCCTCCTGATTGCGTGTATCAGGTGGTTTCCACCCTCACCGTAGCAGTCCCCGTCCCCGGCAACGGCAATAACCGGCATCGCGTGGTCGGCAAGCCTTATACCCGTTGCAACGGGAAGCGTCCTTCCGTGCAGGCCGTTGAAGGTGTTGCATTTCAGATAATGCGGGAACTTGCTTGCCTGCCCTATTCCCGAGACAATGACAAACTCATGGGGCATGATGTTCAGCTCCGCCATTGCCTCCTTGAATGTCTTCAAAATGCTGAAATTGCCGCAGCCCGGGCACCATGCCGGCGGCTGCCCCTTATAATCCTCTGGTGACGGCATCTATTTCCCCTTTAAGGCCCTCAAGTGTAAACGGCCTTCCATCATATTTATTGATCCTTGCCCTGAACTCATATCCTGTCTCCGCCCTCATGAGGCGGGCGAATTGTCCTGTTGCATTGTTTTCCACGCATATGGATATCTCTGCATTTTTCAGAAGAGACAGATAGTCAAACTTTCCGGTTGAAGGAAAGGGACAGATTGCGCTGAAATGCAGCATGCCGATGCTCATGTCTCCTGACAGCAGGTCCACCGCCTCCTTCATCACGCCGTATGTGGAACCCCAGCCTGCAATGACCACGCGGGGGTTATCATCACCATAAAAAATCGGCGGCTCCATCTCCTGCCTGATCAGCGGCAGCTTTTTGAACAATCTCTTCCGGAGCATCTTCACCCTTGTCTCCGCATCTTCCGTAATATGCCCTTCCTCGTCATGTTCGTCGCTGTCTGTCACAACCACATGTTCCGCGTCTCCGGGGACGGCCAGCGGCGATACGCCGCTGTCGGTGAATGCATGCCGCCTGTACCCGGGCAGGGATTTGAATGCATCGCCTTTCAGCCTGTATTCGGTATATACGGTCTTGGCCGGATCAAATGATTCAAACGTCCACAGGGAATCGGCGAGGTACTGGTCTGTAAGGATAATGGCGGTTATCTGGTATTTCTCTGCAATGTCAAAGGCCCTGTTTGTGAGGTAAAACGCCTGCTCCGGCGTGCCGGGCGCAAAGACGGCCCTCGGGAATTCCCCATGTGCGGTGTACATGGCGAATTCAAGGTCAGCCTGCTCTGTCCTCGTCGGCAGGCCTGTTGCAGGCCCCGGCCTCTGCGCAAGGGCGACAATGAGGGGCGTCTCGGTCATTGCGGCAAGCGAAAGGCCCTCAACCATGAGAGCAAAACCGCCCCCTGAAGTCCCTGTCATGGCCCTTACGCCTGCAAATGAAGCGCCAAGCGCCATGTTTACCGCCGATATCTCATCCTCGGCCTGCTCCACGACAATACCGAGGTCATTAGCCCTGCCTGCCAGATAGAGCATGATTCCCGTTGAAGGCGTCATCGGATAGCCTGAGTAAAACCTGCACCCGGATGCAACGGCGCCGAGACCTATGGCGTCATTGCCGGCAATCAGCATCTTCGGCCCGGAAACGGACGGAACGGAAAAGGCACACCTCCGGCAGTGCCTGACGGCATAATCGTGTCCCGCTGCCGCGGCATTTATATTGGCGCTTACAATCTCTTCACCCTTTTTTCCGAAGGTATCCCTTATGATACCCTCAAGTATATCCCTCCCCATGCCCAGGATGCCCAGCACCGCGCCGGTGGCAACGGTATTGGCCATGATTCTGCTGCCGCCGTGTTCGACCGCGAGGGCAGTGAAGGGAATGTCGAGGAAGTGCGGTTTTTCGTATGCCTGTTTAAGTGCGGATGAGTCGTAAATTATCATGCCCTGCGCTGAAAGCTCTCTTTCATGAAGCGCGATGCCTTCCCTGTCAAGGGCGACAAGGATATCCACCGCCTCCCTGACAGCCGTCACGGGTTTATCGGAGAGCCGGATGTAAAAAAAATTATGCCCTCCCCTTATGCGCGACTCGTAATCCTGATGTGTAAACACATCAAATCCCGACCGTGCAAACACCCTCGCAAGGGTATTGCCGATGGTCTGGATGCCCTGTCCGGCCTCACCGCCTATCTTTACTGAATAGTCCATAAAATTTCTCCAGGCGCATCCCCTGCCTCTCATGATGCCGCGTGGCCAGTGGCAGCAGGAGCCGTTTCAGGAAAGAGGGGCTATAGTGTTTCCTGAGATAATCACACGGTCGTCCCTTTAAAAACTGTCTTGTAAGGTGCCTGTAGCCCGTATGGCCGAAACCCGCATATAAATATCTGTTGACAAGGGAAGTCTCTATCATGGGTTTAAGCTCCCTCTTCCAAAGCATATCATAATTTGAGCCGTTTATCAGGCTTTCAGCGGCAAGACGGCCTGACAGGACGGCATATCTCATCCCGAATCCCCACAATGCGTCCTGGAATCCCGCTGCCTCGCCGACATAAAGGCTGTCGCCCTGTATCTGTGTGTCACGGAGAAAGATGTTTCCGTAGCCTCCGAACCTCTTTTCATCCCTTACGATATCCATGTTGTCCCTGAAAAAATCCAGCATCTTCCCGAAGCATTCATTTCCCCTCCTGAAGTCCCTGTAGAGGACCGCCGCCATTGTTCCGCGGCCCTGATGCACCATAACATACGCGTAGCCGTCAGGCGCGATGTCATTGTCAAAGATTACGCCGACGGTGTCTTTACTGTCCGTATTGAATGTTATGCCCACAATAACGGCATCAGCCTTCTTCGGCCCTGTTCCCACGATGGCCTTCCCCCCGAGAGAGCCGGGGTCGAGCCGGTGGTTGAAAAGTATCTCGACACCCAGTGACAGTGCCTGCTCCTTCAGTCCTGTGTCAAGTGTTTCAGGCATCGGCCCCCTCCTGACAAGATAAAAAATCGGCCTGTCCGAACTGATTTCAGCGGGCTTCATCTCCGGGGCAAACAGTGTTCCGCCGTAACAGGGGACATACAGGAAATTTATTTCGATTCCCGTCTCCTTCAGTACCTCAGTGATATCCCTTTCAGAACTCCAGTTCTCAAAGCCCTGAAAATCCCCGCTCAGGCGGTGGCCTACATGCGAGGACATCTCATACACCCTGGGAAAGCCGTGCCTGCGCAGGACAATCGCGGCTGTCAGCCCCGCCGGACCCGCGCCGATGATATTTATTGTCTCTTTCATTTCAGTACGTCAACCGTCCCATAAAACTTCCGTGGGTCGTGTCCGTCGTTCGTGTCCGTAAAAGACACCCCCCTCCCGCCAAGGGAGGAGGGGACTTGTTTTTTTCTGCCCCCTGACAACTGCACCCTGCATCCTATTCTGTTAAAATCCCATCGCCTTGTAGCCGTTGAACCCGCAACTCGCAACCCGCAACCCGCAACCCGGAACTCTCCTGCATGTTTATGCAACATGTTAAGGTAAATCTAAATCACAACTTCCCGGCCTTTATTATCGCCCAGACAAGCCTCAGCCCGAGAATCCCCGCTAATGAATACCCTATTATCCCCAATGCCGAAAAGCCCCATATGCTCGGCCCTATATGATACTGTGCGATGTAAGACGAGCCTATGACAATGGAGGCCACGACAATGGCAAAGGCCAGCCGGTTGCTCGACCTGTCTATATGGCTCTCGAGGTCTTCAAGCTTCTCATGCTTGATCCTCAGCTCCCCCCTGCTCTCCCTTGCATTATGCAGTATGACCTCAAACGCCTTCGGCGCCTCCCTCAGCACCCGCTGGAAATCCAGCATGAACTTCATGCCTTCCTTTGCAACCTTTGACGGGGACAACCTGTCTTTTATTATCGTCATTGCATACGGCTGCATGCTCTCCACGAGGTTGAAGTCAGGGTCCAGCGACCTGACCACAGGCTCGACGGTCATGAATGCCTTGCCGAGCATGAGCAGGTCTGAAGAGACCCTTATGCCGTGGGTCCTGCCTATTTTTATGGATTGCTCTATTATGGAGGCCAGTGAGAACTCCTTTAACGGCAGGTTATAGTATTCCTCCATGAATGCCCCCATGCTTCTCTTGAACGCCCTCCGGTCGAAATCTTCACCGGTGATGCCTATTCTCAGGTATACATCCGCAACCCCCTCGATATCACGGTCAATAAACGCAAGGAACCAGTCAGCCAGATTATCCCTCATATCCGGATTCAGATACCCCATCATGCCGAAGTCGTGGAAACAGAGCCTTCCGTCTTCGAGGACGAAGATATTGCCGGGATGGGGGTCGGCATGGAAAAACCCGTCCCTGAAGACCTGTTTCAGGTAGGAATCAATAAGCCGGCGGGCGACTTTCTTCCTGAACCGGATATCATCATCATACAGTTCATTGATTTTCCTGCCGTGGCTCATTTCCATGGTGAGAACCTTTTTGCCCGACAGGGAAGTTATAACCTCGGGAATGATTATATCCCTGCTGCCTGAAAAGTTCTCCCTGAACCGCTCCGTGTGTCTCCTTTCGGTTTCAAAGTCAAGCTCTTTGAGAATGGTCTTTGTCAGCTCCTCAACCTGTCCCGGTGGGTCATAGAGCCTGCTCTCAGGGATATACCTGACCAGCAGCCTTGCTATGTATCCCAGCAGGTGAAGGTCCAGCCTGATCCTCTCTTCAATCTCCGGCCTCTGGAGCTTGACGACCACCTCCCTGCCGTCGGACAGCGCAGCGGTATGTACCTGTGCGATTGACGCCGCTGCCAGGGGCCTTTCTTCAAAAACGGCAAATAAATCTTCTACGGGCCTGCCCAGTTCCTGTTGAATCCGGCTCTTTACAATCTCAACCGGGATGGGAGGTACATTGTCCTGCAGTTTCTCCAGCTCGGCGATAAATTCATCCGGGAGGGCGTCTCTCCTGAGGCTCAGCACCTGCCCCAGTTTTATGAACGTGGTGCCGAGTTCCTCTATCATCTCCCTGAACCGCACGGCTGCGGATTTCTCGGGCCGTAAGACCTTCCACCTTATAAGCAGGCGTTCCATCATGGGAAGCCGGGCCTTAAGATGCAGCCTGTTGACAACAGAGTCAAACCCGTACTTTGCCATTGCCCCGGCGATCACCCTGAGCCGCTTTCTCTCCTGTTTTTTCAATCCGAACATTTCCCCTCCACCTCAATCGCCCGCGGGACGTATGTGCGATACCTTCAGTAGTAACAGCTCAGCCCCCTCCCCCTACCCCCTCCCGATAGGGGAGGGGGAACTTGTTTTTTTCTACCCCCTGACAACTGCACCCTGCACCCTCAACTCAGAACTCAGAACTTTGAACTTTGAATTCTCCTGCATGTTTATGCAACATTACAAGGGTTAAACCAACCTCAACCTGCCGCCTTCCCCTTATCCTTGCCGACATTAAAATTCTCCGGCAGCTCTATAATCATCTCCGTCCCCACACCTACCTTGCTCTTTATGCGTATCTTCCCGTGATGTCCGTCTATGATCTTCTTCGCTATGGACATGCCGAGACCTGTTCCCACGTGTTTCCTCGTAAAGAAAGGCACAAAAATGTTTTCAAGGGTCTCCCTGTCCATACCTGAGCCGTGGTCCTTGATCCTGATAACCGGGCCGTTTTCACCGTGCGCTGCATTGACTGCAACCTCTTCATCCTTGCCGGAGGCATCAATGGCATTGCTTATGATATTTACAATCGCCCTTTCCAGGTGGGTCTTGCCGATACGGGCCTTTATGGGGTCAGGCGGCAGGTGGACCGACAGAGTTACCTGCTGCTTTTTGGCCGATGTCCTGCAGGAGTCACAGGCCCGGTTGACGACATTCCTGATGTCTTCTTCACTGAAGGTTAAATTGATCGGCCTGGTAAAATCAAGCACATCATGCACGATCCTCTGCATATTCAGTGCTGACTCCATTATTGATTTCAGGGCACTGTCAAGGTCTCCTTTTCCCTTCTGGAGGCGTCTTGTAAATCCGATTATCGTGATAAGTGGATTCTTCAGATCATGCACGATGGTTGTAGCCACACGGCCCACACTGGCAAGGTACCGGTTTCTTTCGGCCTGTTCCCTGTGTCTCCTCTCGCGGTCCACAAGAAACCCTGCAAGAAAGGCGACCGCGAATGCAGAGCATCCGGAAAGCAGTATCTGAAACAGCCTGTACATGGAAAACATGGGGTCACTCCACGCAGCCAGGAAGTACGGCATATATAAAACAGTAATGGCGGCAAAGGTCAGCAGGGCACCCCTTAAACCAAAGACAAGCGCGGCAAGAAGAAGCGGTATATAATGGAGCTCGGTCTGGATATCATGCAGGACGTAGTTTTCAGGGTCTGTTTTATAATGCAGGTAACCTATAAGCAGGGTAAAGGAAACAATGATGATTATGTAGTATTTCTTGTGCCCAAGCATTTTTTCACTCAATATGCCGCCGTCCGGAATCAGCGTGGGATTCTCAAGGCAATGTATTTATTCTAAAGGGAAGAGCTCGGAAATATCCACCAGGATAATAACGGCAGCGGCAATCCCCGGCAAAATCCGCAGGATTGCCCTGGAAATGAATCTCCACGCAATGACGGGACAGGATTAGTACAACTCATTACGGGGAGCGTCAGCCTTTCAATATAAGAGCGGATTTTTTATCTTGACATACCCATCCCCATCATACCGCCGCACATGTGACCGCCCGACAGCGACTCCAGAAAAGCCGTCAGATCATTTATTTC
>JAADFS010000190.1 GCA_013152795.1 Deferribacteres bacterium | reverse complement strand
GCCGGATGCATAGGCGAGCTTCGGGGTGCCGAGTTCATTCAGCTCGGATTTCTCAAGGTTGGACAGTATCTCTTTGGCCCTGCTGATGGTTTTCTCCGGGAGGCCTGCAAGCCTCGCGACCTGTATGCCGTAGCTCTTGTCGGCCCCGCCTTCCTCGATTTTCCGGAGAAAGATTATCTCATCCCCCCACTCCTTCACCGCCACATTCAGGTTTTTCACCCCGTCAAGAACAAGTGAAAGCTCCGTCAGCTCGTGATAGTGGGTGGCGAAGAGGGTTCTTGACTTCAGTTCCCCGGCGATATACTCGACGACCGCCCATGCAATACTGATTCCGTCGAATGTGCTCGTCCCCCTGCCCACCTCGTCCAGCAGGATAAGGCTCCTCCGGGTGGCATTGTTCAGTATGTTGGCTGTCTCTATCATCTCGACCATGAACGTGCTCTGTCCCCTGGTTATGACATCGGATGCACCTATCCTGGTGAATATCCTGTCGGCGATGCCTATCCTCGCCTCTTTCGCCGGCACATAGCAGCCTGTCTGCGCCATGAGCACGATAAGCGCTATCTGCCTCATGTAGGTCGATTTGCCGGCCATGTTGGGGCCGGTTATTATTGAGATATTGTTTTCCCCCGAGTCTATGAGGGCGTCGTTGGGTATGAACTTCTCACCTGCCGACAGCCGCTCTATGACAGGGTGTCTGCCCTCGGAGATGCTTATAGTATAGCCGTCATCGACAACCGGACGCTCGTAATTGTATTTCGCCGCAACATGGGCGAAACTCTGGAGCGCATCCAGCTCCGCGATCGCGGATGAGGTCTCCTGGAGAGTTTCGGTCTCCGCGGCAATGTCGTTTCTTATTTTGATAAAGAGCTCGTATTCGAGGTTCCTGAGCCTCTCGTCGGCGCCCAGCACCTTGGCCTCGTATTCCTTCAGCTCCGGGGTTATGAATCTCTCGCCGTTTACGAGTGTCTGCTTTCTGATATACTCCTCCGGCACCTGGGAGAGATTGGCCTTTGTGACCTCTATGTAATAGCCGAAGACCCTGTTGTATCCCACCTTCAGGGAGGATATCCCCGTCTTCTCCCTCTCCCTTGACTGAATCGAGGCGATAAAATCCTTCCCGCTGCTGCTTATCTCGCGCAGCTCATCCACGCCTGCATCAAAGCCCTTTTTAATCAGCCCGCCGTCCTTCAGTCCGGGGGGAGGGTCATCGGCGATTGCATTTTCAATAAGCGACCGCGTTTCATGCAATTCGTTGATCCGCCGCAGCACGCGGTTGATCGTCGCGTCATCGTAATGCCTCAGCAGTTCTTTCAGCTCAGGCAACATGGCGAGGGAATTCCTGAGCGATACGAGGTCCCTCGCATTGGCGGTGCCGGAGGCGATCTTTGAGGCGAGGCGTTCGATATCGGCTATGCCTTTTAATATCTTCTGAATCTTTGAGAGCCCCGCCGGATCACCCATGAGGGCAGCGACCGCGTCCTGCCTCTGCCTTATCGCCCCTGCGTCGAGCAGGGGGTTTAAGAGCCATGTCCTCAGAAGCCTCCCCCCCATGGGAGTGAGTGTCTCGTCAACAACCCACAGGAGACTGCCTTCCGTGCCCCCGCCCCGCATGTTTGCCGTGATTTCCAGGTGTTTCAGGGTTGCCGCATCCAGCAGCATGCATGATTCGCGCCTTAATACGCGTATCCTTCTGAAGGTGAGCGCATTTCTCTGGGTCTCCTCAAGATAGTTCAGGAGCGCCCCTGCAGCGGAAATGGCCACTATCATGCCCTCGCATCCGTAGCCCTCCAGGGATGTAACCCTGAAGTGCCGTATGAGCTTCCTGTATGCCTCGATATAATCAAAGTACCAGTCGTCATAGGCTGTCAGGTAAAAATCGCCGAGATTCATCACCGCGGGATTATTCTTCAGACTGTAGGGATAGAGAATCTCTTTCGGCTGAAACCTGCTTATCTCGTCCTCGATACTGTTGTGGGTCTCGTAGATCAGGAACTCGCCGGTCGTGATATCCGCAACCGCAATGCCCGAGATATTCTCCTTGCGGAAGAATCCGAGTATGAAGTTGTTCTCCTTGGGATTGTCGGGAAGGAATGTCCCGGGTGTCACAACCCTGACAACCTCCCTCCTCACAATCCCCCTTGTTTCACCGGGCTCTTCGACCTGTTCGCAGATCGCCACCTTGTGGCCCGCCCTGACAAGCTTTGAGAGATAATTTTCCGAGCTGAAGTGCGGAATACCGCACATTGGCACGGGATTGGCCTTCCCCTTGTCCCGCGTTGTGAGGGTTATCTGCAGCACCTTTGAGGCAATCACCGCGTCCTGCCCGAACATCTCATAAAAGTCCCCCAGGCGGAAGAAGACAATGGCGTCCGGGTGGTTTTTCTTTATATCCTGATACTGTTTCATCAAAGGGGTAAGCTCGGACATATTTACAATATCCTATTGCGTTATAAAAGGTCTTCCGGCAGGCCCTCCTGCCTGTTTATGCAACATTAAGGTTAAGATAAAATGCATTGTGAAATTTTAAGGATGAACCAGTAACCAAAGATTGCTTCAACGACAGACGCCTGCGGAACCCCTCACATTCCTCCGCCACGGCTTGTCTTTGCCGAAAGTTGATAACTGATAGCTGAACGCTATTAGACTATAACATAATGGCTGAAGCATATAAAAGTGGAGTGGTGCAAACCTGGAAAAAAACAGAGAGGTTATGCAGAGGCCTGGCAGGCGCTTACATAATCGAGATAATTCTGCGGGGCATTGACAAGCTCCACCCCCATACCGCTATCCGGCGAGTAAGCACCTTCCCGCGCCGCGGTCCTTCTTACTTTGACGGGGATTTTCACGACCTGCCCGTTTACAAGCACAAGCATGATACAAACGGAGTTGACGGGGAATCTCACTTTCGTGCTGATAAACATGCCCTTCTCCGAGAGATTGGTTACGGTTCCGGTATAAATCAGGTTGCCGTAAAAAAGCCTTGCCTGCAGGTTTGCAGGTATTCTCCTGCACGCCCTTCTCTCCGCGTGTATGTGGAGCCGGCTGTCCGCCCCTCCCTCCGGTTCCTTACCGACTGCCGTTGCTGCGTTCTGTCCGGTTGTCTTCATGATGCCGCCTTCATTAAAATCCGCGTCCGGCTGTCCTGTCCTGCGGACGCATCAGGTTATGAACAGCCGGCCTATTCCCGGCCGGCCCTGTCCTGCATAACATACATGTCGACAACTCATTACAAAAACTTTAACCGGACTTCAGGGGACAGTGACATACGGCCTGATCTTTTCCACTGTCTTCTTCCCTATTCCCTTGACCTTCCTGAGATCATCGATACTGCTGAACTTTCCGTTTTCAGTCCTGTAGGCGATGATCGCGCCGGCCTTCTCCTTGCCGATGCCGGGCAGGGTGATCAACTCCTTCAGGGTCGCGGCATTGATGTTTATCCTTTCAGTGCCTACCTGCGGCGCTGTCTCCCTGCCGTCATCTCCGGCAAAGGCCGCACTGCCCGGCACGAGGCCTGCCATGAGCGCCGCCAACAAAAGCATCATGATTTTTCCTGTTACAAATTTCTTCATAGACATATCCTCCTTTATTTTGTATTGATTTTCAGCTTCATCCCTCTATGAATATGAAGAGGAGGCCGGCGGTGACCAACAGTTTAGCAGTTTTTTCCTGCCGGAAGATACTGGTAATTCTGACAGCTATTATTTTTGACAGGGGTCGGGTGACATCAGCGGGATATTGCATCGTGCATCGTGCATCCTGTATCATGTTGTAGCCGGATAGGGAACCTTAATGCTGCATAAACCTTAATGTTGCATAAACGGGCAGGGGAGTCTGCCGTAAAACCTTTATAAAGCGATAGGATATTGGAAATATGTTCTTGTTGCAGGAAATAACGGAAAGTGAAGTTCCAAAAGACGTCGATATGCCGTGCGGAATATTCCCTGAAGGTATCGCAGATAAAGCTTTTCCGGCAGACTCCCCTGCCCCGCCGACGATGTTTTTTGACACTGTAAGGTAAACAACCAGAGATGAAGAAAAAAAGGAAACGCAGGCGGAAAAGCGGGATTGCCAGGCTGCTCGAGTACGGCGCAGCGTGCATAATAGTTTTCGTTTTCATCGTGCGGGCGGCGCCCATGAGAGCCGTCAGGGGCCTCGGCAATCTTCTCGGAGACCTCCTCTATTTCCTGGGGAAAAGGCGCCGGGAAATAGCCGAGGAAAACCTCAGGCACGCATTTAACGGTGAAAAAAACCCGCAGGAGATACGGGATATCGCCCGTAAGAGCTGCCGCTCTTTCTTTCTGTCTTTTCTTGAGATCATAAAACTCAATCACATGCTGGCAAGGCCGGCTGACAGGAGGGGCCGCGCTGAATCCGCAATGCAGCGCATGGCGGCGGTCTTTGAAAAGGCAAGGAGGATACAGCAAGAGGCCGGAGAATGTATCTTTGTAACGCCGCACATAGGCAACTGGGAGGTGCTTCCCCATGTGTTTTCAGCGGCGGGAATTCCCCTTACCATTGTCGCAAGGCCGCTTGACAACCCCTACCTGGAGAAGCTGATATACTCAAACCGCATAGCCAGCGGCCAGGTCATTATCCCCAAGAGAAACGCCCTCTTTCACCTCGGCAGGACACTGAGGCAGGGCAGGTCGATAGGCATGCTGCCGGACCAGAGCACGATGAAGGGGCTCCTGATCGATTTTTTCGGCCGGAAGGCCACCACCACGCCTGTGCCGGCCATGCTTGCATTAAAATACACGAAACCCATAGTGGTTGTGGCCTGCTGCAGGAAAGGGGAGGATTACCGGTATGACGTTATTGTAAGCGACCCCATATGGCCCGGTACGTACACGGACAAAAAAACCGGGATTTTAAGCATAACCGAGGAAATGACGCGCAGGATGGAGGCAATCATCAGGAAATACCCTGAACAATATCTCTGGATGCATAACCGTTGGAAGACCTACAGGGGCAAAAAGGAGTTTTTGTCGTAACCGGAGAGCGCAGCTTTCCCCTATGTAAAAATCCTGCTATAATGTTAACTCAACGTCTTCCCTCTCCCCCTTGACGGCGGAGGGCAGGGGTGGGGGTCATAAGAGGGGGGATTTTTACTCCTCCCCTTAAGCTAAGGGGAGGTTGGGAGGGGTTACTTTCAAAGAGGAGGGCTTCATGAAATTTTTTATTGATACGGCAAATACGGATGAGATCAGGGAGGCATGGGACCTGGGGGTTATTGACGGTGTCACCAC
>JAADFS010000189.1 GCA_013152795.1 Deferribacteres bacterium | reverse complement strand
ATGCCGAGTTTTGACAGAAAGCGGGAGGTCTTTGCAATGTGATTCTCGTTCAGCTTGCTCACGGCTGTGGAGACGATGGGGATTATGCCGATGCTGATCAGGTTCTTTATTCCCCTGACCGCTGCGTCAAAGCTGCCCTTTCCGCGGAGCCTGTCGTGAATCTCCGCATTCGGCCCTTCCAGGCTGACCTGCAGGATAAGCCTGGGGCTCATCACCTTTTTCAGGGCCGCTATCTTCTTCTCATCAAAGAGCGTGGCGTTTGTGAGAATGATAAGCTCGCGCCTCTTTGTCTTTGTAATATATTTTATGAGATCAAAAATCCCTTCCTTTATGAAGGGCTCACCCCCTGTAATGTAGAACCGCTTGACGCCCAGCTTGACCGCTTCGTCCACAAGCGACCTGAACTCCTCATCGCTCAGTTCTTTTCTCAGACCCTTTCCCGCGCTCACAAGGCAGTGCCTGCACCTGAGATTGCACGCGAGGGTGTAGTATATCCACAATTCATCCAGTTTATAAGGGGCAATGGCCCTGCTCCTGCCCGGGTATTCAGGCCTTTCATATTTGCGGTCGGATACAAAGTCAAGCAGTTCCGCGGCCCCGAGAAACTCTGAGACATCCTGCCTGACCTTGCCCTTGATGGATGATACCCCGTATTTCCTGCACACGGCATCCTGTATCTCCGACAGTGTATGCTTCCCGTCACAGAGACCGAGGATATACGCGCCCGTGCTGTTTACACTGATCCAGTTGGGCGACTCGGGGTCTATAAGGAGGGAGATTCCGTTTCTGCGTTTTTTTATGTACGCCGGCGTGTATAAGATATCATCGGCCCTGAAATATTTGAGGTCAGGGTCTTTAATTTTCCACTCTGCAAGATTATATTTTTTGATTCTTTCTTCTCTTCCCGTATCACAACAGCCTTTAGCCATTCCATTGCTCCGTTAAATTAATTTACATCTTGAAAATAATTTATGTCAAATGCATTATATATAAATGCCTGTGGTTTTTAATCGTCCGTTTCAGATGATGACGACTCTGACAAAACCGGTATCTTCTGATAATACTATTAGTACCACCTATAATTATAACTTTTCAGCTATAAATTAACAATGATTAATAAAAGAGGGCTGTAAGGGGTGGAAAATCCTGTTGATATAAGGCCGCGCGGGATGTTAATATTTTTGTTGGCGTACAAGAGGTTCCCTTATTACTGCTTCGATATCTTAATAAATTTAATGGAGATTTCCATCTTGTTGAAATATGAAATCCGCTGTACATAAAACAAGCCTTGTGGTGCGCAAGAACAGGGAGCTTACCGCAATCCTCGAGGTAAGCAAGGTGCTCACCACTTCGTTTAACCTTGACAAAAATCTCTCGTCAGTGATGTCGACTCTCGGCAGTCTCCTCGAGATGCAGAGGGGGTGTGTCTTCCTGCTCGACCGCCTGTCAGGTGAACTGCGCATTGTTGCCGCGCACGGGCTCGCCAAACACAACATAGAGAGAGGGAAATACCGGATCGGAGAGGGGATTGTGGGCCGGGTGCTTGAAAAGAAGACCCCCATGGTGATCCCGAATATCGGCAAGGAGCCGCTGTTTCTCAACAGGACAGGGTCAAGGCCCGAAAAAGACGGCATATCCTTCCTGTGCGTGCCGATACAGTTCAAGAACGAAGTGCTCGGGGTATTGAGTGTGGACAGGATCTACTCAAAAGAACTCGGCGGTGTTGATGACGACCTCAGGGTGCTGGAGATTGTTTCATCATTAATAGCGCAGTTTGTGAAGCTCTGGGAGAGTTACGAGAAGGTGGAGAAGGAGAAGGAGAATCTGAAGAGGGAGTTGAAGGGCAAGTACAGCATAGAGAACATCATCGGCCAGTCCGACAGGATGCAGGAGGTCTTTGAGGCGGTTTACCGTGTGGCTCCGTCCAAGGCAACCGTGCTCCTGCGCGGGGAGAGCGGAACCGGCAAAGAGCTTGTGGCCAAGGCAATACATTACATGAGCCCCAGGAGCAAGGGCCCGTTCGTCAAATTCAACTGCGCCTCGATACCCGAGGGCCTTCTGGAGTCCGAGCTCTTCGGCCATGAAAAAGGCGCATTCACAGGCGCGGTCTCATCGAGGAAAGGCAAGTTCGAGCTTGCCCACAAGGGCACCATCTTTCTTGACGAGATAGGCGACCTGCCGACAACGCTCCAGCCGAAGATACTGCGCGTGCTGCAGGAAAGGGAATTTGAACGCGTGGGCAGTGAAAAGACCATCAAGGTGGATGTCAGGATTATCACGGCCACAAGCAGGAACCTGGAGCACCTGGTATCACAGGGGAAATTCAGGGAAGACCTGTATTACAGGCTCAATGTAATACCACTCTTCCTGCCGCCCTTACGGGAGAGGGGTGAAGACATACCGATACTCATTGATCACTTCCTGGAGAAGTTCAACAGGGAAAACAACCGTTCGGTTGTCTTTGACAAGAACGCACTCAGGATATTTCTCAACTACAACTGGCCCGGCAACGTGAGGGAGCTTGAAAACACCATCGAGAGACTGGTGATCATGTCCGCTTCGGACAAGATCACGGCCGCAGACCTGCCGGTGTCGTTGAGTATACGCCGTTTGAAGACCCCCGACAAATCCGCGTCACTGATAACCAATGTTGAGGAGATAGAGAAGGCGAACATCATTGACGCCCTTGAAAAAACCGGCTGGGTCCAGGCCAGGGCGGCGCGCCTGCTCGGCATCACCCCGCGGCAGATAGGTTACAAGATAAAGAAGTACGAGATAGCGGAAAGGGCCGTGCAATAACAGCCTTCGCAGAAAGACCAGAATATTTATGTGCAATACCTTGTTTTTTAGATTTGCTGCCCAAGCGATTATACCTTAATGTTGCATAAGCAGGCAGAGGAGTCTGCCGGGAAAGCTCTTCCAGTTTTCGGACCGCTGCATCGCGTGGGCTGATTTTCACCTCATAGGCGATTTTTTTATCAAGGATAAAGTCAACTACCACCTCAGGTGGTGGTAGTTGACTTTGCCCTGCAGGTGATTAAGAAGAGTCGTCTTACCCGTCCTTCTCATGCCTGTGATAATGAGCGCCTCAGGGGAATCAAGGTGATTTTTTACCTCATCGAAGAGAACTCGCGGATATATCATAACATTATATTACACACAGGAGAGCTATTTGTAACTTACTAAATTACAAATAGGCCGTATACATGATATGCAATAAGTTATTTTGCAAGCCGGTATTATAGCGGCACCCGTCAGTCATTGTTTCATTCGGGGGGGTTACTTCACTATCTCTGTCCCTATTCCTTCTTCGGTGAATATCTCCAGCAGCAGGGCGTGGGGCATCCGGCCGTCTATTATGTGCGTTTTACTGACGCCGCCTTCAAGGGCGTTGCGGCACGCATGGACCTTGGGGAGCATGCCGCCGGATATTGTGCTGTCTGAAATGAGGCGCGCGAGTTTTTTCAGGTTCAGTGTGGAGATCAACCTGCCGTTTTTCGCCTTGATGCCCTCCACATCGGTCAGCAGGATCAGCTTTTCCGCCTTTATGGCGGATGCGATGGCTCCCGCCACGTAGTCTGCGTTGATGTTGAGAGTCCTGCTCTTTTGCCCCGCGCTTATGGGGGCGATCACCGGTATGAAACCGCCCTCGTCCATTGAGATGAGTATCTTGGGGTTGATCTTTTCCACCTCCCCGACAAGACCGAGGTCGATTATCTCGGGCACCCCTGTCTCGGGCGAGAGTTTCCTGATGACCTTTTTCCTGGCCTTTATGAGGTTGCCGTCCTTGCCGCTCAGGCCGACCGCAAATCCTCCGTGCCTGTTTATTTGGCTGACGATCTGCTTGTTGACAAGCCCGCCGAGAACCATCTCGACGATATCGACCGTCTCTTCATCCGTGACCCGCTGTCCCTGGACAAAAGTCGGTTTTTTGCCCATCTTCTCCATTATCGTGTTTATCTTCGGCCCCCCGCCGTGCACTATCACCGGTTTGATCCCGATAAAATTCAGCAGCACTATGTCACTGGCGAAGG
The DNA here is from genome assembly GCA_013152795.1 of Deferribacteres bacterium. Classification (GTDB taxonomy): domain Bacteria; phylum Nitrospirota; class Thermodesulfovibrionia; order UBA6902; family UBA6902; genus JAADFS01. The sequence goes on along the minus strand of JAADFS010000189.1, from coordinate 214 downwards.
TATCCTTCAGTTTGTCGTCAACCATGGCCGCGCCGCCGTATTTGATGACAAAGGTCTTGCCGGCGAACCGCCTGATATAGGGCAGTGACTCGATGAGGACAGCGGCCTTTTCTATGGATTTTTTCATTGGCATGATTCATTATACTGTAAGCAATCAGCAATCAGCAATCAGCTTTCAGTAAAACAATACTATCGACAAAAAACACTGAGGTTC
>JAADFS010000188.1 GCA_013152795.1 Deferribacteres bacterium | reverse complement strand
TATGCTCCGGAATACCGAATATAATAATTGCCGGCACTCCCAGATTATAGACCTTCTGCGCCTCTTTTACAATCTCATCCACGGACATCTGGAAGCAGCCGGGCATTGACGTGATCTTTTTTCTTACCCCTTTTCCAAAGGTGACAAACACGGGATAGATAAAATCATCCGGCGTCAGGTGTGTCTCGCGGACCATTCTTCTTATTGCATCTGCAGACCTGAGTCTTCTCGGCCTGTGTACCGGAAAAGGCATGACGTAACTCCTTTCAATCGTTTATATCCTAACCGCTGTTAACCTTACAAACATCGCCAGCGGGGAGGGTTTCTTTCTGCGCCCTTAACTTTGAACCCGCAACTTGCAACCCGCAACCCGCAACTGTAATTTATGCAAGATTACGGTTAAGTATAACAGATTCCGTACTTTCACTTTATCCTGCCGCGGTAGGGCTCGACATGTATAACCACATCCATGACGGAAGGAAACTTCTCCTTAATGGCTTCCTCCACTGAATGCGCCACATCATGTGCCTCTCGGACATTTATTTCAGGATCAACAAGCACGTGGAGGTCGATGTTTACAAAGTCCTCGTTGCCCCTCGTCCTTATACCGTGGCAGTCCTGTATGCCCTTGATGCTGTTCACCACCTTTTTTATCCTGTCCGGGCTTATGCAGGCTGAATCCGTAAGCACCGCCGTGGCGGATTTCAGTATGGAAAAACCCATCCTCGCGATCAACACGGTGATAACAATGGCTGCAATGACATCAACTGCGGGGTATCCCATCTTTGCGGCGATAAGGCTTATGACAACCGACACCGATACAAATATATCGCTCCGTGTGTGCGTGGCGTCCGCGAGCAGGAAATCGCTCTTCAGCTCGCGGCCCTTCCTGGTCTCATAGGTCATTACACCTATGTTTACCGTGAGCGTCATCGCCATAATCACGAAGCTCATGTAAGTGACCTGTATGTCACGGACGGTTTTTATCCTCGAATACGCCTCTCTTAGTATCTCTATGCCTGCAGCGAATATGAGAACGGCTATAGCCACGGTGGCAAGGGTCTCGAACTTTCTGTGCCCGTAGGGATGATCTTCGTCCGGAGGCCGGGAAGCGATCCATATACCGACCAGGCCGATTATATTGGATGTACCGTCGAAAAAAGAATGAAACCCGTCGGACAGCATACTGATGGAATCTGTTTCATAACCGTAGATGATCTTTGCGGATGCAACGGCTATGTTCAGAAAAAGGGTGTATAAAAGCACCCGCCTGACTTTTTTAAGACGTGCCATGCTAAATTATAAACCAAATCGGGCTGCCTTTGCCTTAATCTTATAGTGGCATAAAGATATCGCATGCGGGCAGGCCCTCCTGCCGCTTTATGCAACATTAAGGTTAAGATTTATGCAACAGTCTGTGCAACGTTTAAATCTATCCGGTAATCTCCGCCGACAACCACTTTGGAAAATAGTGCCACGGAATCGCCAGATTATTCAAAGGCATGGGTGTTGCTCTGTTCACCCGGCATACAAGCAAGCCTTTTTCAGATGCCTCTTTTCCGGCAAGCTTCCTGAATTTATTCAGCGGCTCCAGATGCCTGTTTGTAGGGGTGGCCGTCAGCTTGATCTCCACAGGATACAACTTGTCCCTGACCCTGACTATCAGGTCCACTTCCAGCCCGTCATGTGAGCGCCAGAAAAATATGTCGGGTTTTTTCCCGTGCATGCTGAACACCTTGACAGCCTCACTCACCACCAGCCCTTCAAATATCGCTCCACCCATTGCCCCGGACAGGGCTGAGCCGGCGCCGGGTTGCCTGGTAAGAGCGCAGACAATGGCAGGGTCAATGAAATAGAGCTTCGGTGTTTTTATGATTCGCTTTCCGTAATTCCTGAAATACGGAGGCAGAAAAAAGCACAGATATGACGCCTTCAGCACACCGGCCCACGATTTAACTGACGGCATAGTCACGCCCACCTCTCTGGACAGCATGGCGGAATTGAATTCCCGGCTGTGATTCGCCGCCGCCAGCGCAATGAACATTTCAAATGTCCTGAGATCTTTTATGTTCTGGAGTTGCCTTACGTCACGCTCTATATATGTCTGAATGTATGAACTTATCCAGAGGTCTCTTTTATCAGGATAAAGACATGGTTCCGGATAGCCGCCGTTCCATATAAAATGTTCAAGTGATCCGGCGGCCGCGCCGCGACCCTTGTATTCAAGGAGACTGAAGGGAAGGAGCTCGATAATGGCTATCCGTCCGGCAAGTGATTCACTCACGTTTTTCATGATTTGAAACTGTTGAGAGCCGGTCAGGAGCCATTTGCCGACATTCCCTCTGTCCCTGTCTATCCTGATTTTCAGATATGAAAGAATTTCCGGAACATACTGGATTTCATCGAGAATGACCGGGCGTTTTCCAAAACGGTCAAGAAAGCCGTTCGGGTCGCTGAGAGCGAATTTGCGCTCCATCGGATCATCAAAACTGACGTAGTCCGCCTTGCTTCCCATCTCATGAAGCAGAAAGGTGGTCTTGCCGGCCTGCCGAGGCCCGGTTACCAGAACGGCGGGGAACTGCCTCACGGCTTTCTTGAAAGTCGGTGAAAGTCCTCTCCGAACATACATATGACAATTCTAAAGTTATATTTTAAAATTGTCAACTCAGAACTCAGAACTCCCTTGCCCGTTTATGCAACATTAAGGTTAAGTCGGGTTACTACTTTCCGATGCAGAACTCACTGAATATCCTGTTCAATATATCCTCGGGCGTGGTGACCCCGAGTATCTCACCTACTGCATCAAGGGCATCCCTTAATTCAACGGAGAGGAATTCGGGCGGCATTTTATTTGAGAGTCCGGAGAGAAAAGAATCGAGCGATGCCAGGGATTTCTCCAGGGCGCGGACATGCCTTGTATTTGTGACAATATCCGCACCGCCCGCGGCCCTGCCGCCCAAGGCGGTTTCCACCATCTTCTGTTTCAGCTCTTCAAGCCCTGTCCCGTTGATGGCGGAGATTTCCTGCATATTGGGTTCGTTCAAATTTATCTTTACGGGAAGGTCTGTCTTGTTTATGACGAGGATTGTCTTGTCCGGGCGGGATTTTTCTATCAGCTCTCTGTCTGTCCTGTGAAGGGGCCTGCTCCCGTCAATTACAAGGAGTACGAGGTCGGCCTCCTCCATGGACCTGAGGCTCCTCCTTACGCCCTCCCTCTCGGCAGTGTTCGAGGCGTTTCTTATCCCTGCAGTGTCCATGATCTTTACCGGAAGCCCCCGTATGTTCAGGTACTCTTCTATTACATCCCTTGTAGTGCCCGGCGACTCTGTGACAATGGCCCTGTCCTGCTGGAGCAGTGCATTGAGCAATGAGGATTTTCCGACATTGGGTCTTCCCACTATTGCGGTCTTAAGCCCCTCCCGCAGGATCAGCCCGTACCTGGCGCTGTCTATGAGTTTTCTGATGGATTTCCGTATATCAGCGGCGGTCTTCTGCATATCTTTCAGAGACAGCGGTTCTATGTCTTCTTCGGGGAAATCAATATATGCCTCCACAAAGGCGGCAAGTTCCGTGAGTTTTTGCCTTATGGCCTCCATTTTTTCCGAGAGAGCGCCCCTGAGCTGCCTGACCGCGGCCTTCCGGCTCTCTTCAGTGAGTGCATTTATAACATCAATCACCGCCTCTGCCCTGGCAAGGTCTATTCTTCCGTTGAGAAACGCCCTTTTCGTAAATTCGCCGGGTTCCGCAAGCCTCGCCCCTGTGTTCAGGACAAGCTCCAGTATCCTGCGCAGGGGTACAGGGCCGCCGTGGCAGTTTATCTCCACAATGTCTTCCCTTGTATATGTATTGGGCGCCTTCATTACGGAGACAAGGACCTCATCCAGGATTTCCCCGGTTGCGGGATCCACGATATGGCCGAAGAGGATTCTGTGGGACGGCGAGCGGGCGAGTTTCTTTTTACGTGGTGAACGGAAGATCCTGTCCGCTATTTTTATGGAGTCACTGCCGCTGAGCCTCACGATCCCGATGCCGCCTGCACCTGGAGGTGTGGATATCGCCGCTATGGTATCTTCGGTATGCATACCGTCTTTTTTATTTGGGGGAAAAAGCTCCTATGCTTTTTTGTTTGCATAATACTGCTGGATGATACCGAGGATGTTGTTTACGAGCCAGTATATGACCAGTCCGGCAGGGAAGGTAAGAAACATGAATGTAAAGACTATGGGCATAAGCATCATAATCTTCGCCTGTTTCGGATCCATGGCTGTGGG
>JAADFS010000187.1 GCA_013152795.1 Deferribacteres bacterium | reverse complement strand
TCTGAAGGAATGGCTTCTGGCCAACAGGTGAAAAAAACGTGATTCCGGCTCTAACACATACTGTGTTGGATTTACTCGAAGAACGCATACTGCTTGAGCTTCGTTTCCGGGCTTTGCTGTACATAAACGATTTGCCCCACTACCACGGCCCGCAGTGGCGGGCGCTGCTCGGGAACCTGCTCAGGCCATATTTGCCTGAAGGCTTGGGCCTGACGGCGGCAGGCATTAGTCCCCAGATTGTGGAATTGGGGGTGATGGCTTTTGACAAAGGTGACCCGATACGGCTCGGCCTGAGTTTTCCTGCCCGATCCGCAGACGCGGTTGCCCGGATGCTTGCGAAATTTAATTATGCTTCCGACATAAGCAGGGGCCACTTCCAGCCAGGCCGCACAATTGCGCTTGAAGCTGTTATCGACCGTGTAAGCGGTCGGGCATGGGATACTGCCGGTTCTGTTAATCCGGCAATTCTCGGGCAAGACATAATCATGGAAGAAATCGAGGAGTTGGCCGGACTTGACAGCTTTCACCTGCTTTTTCACTCCCCGCTTCGCCTGGCGAGGCCGAAAAGCCACTCATCAACAGGACACCGGTTCTGCGATGAGGAGTTTTTTCTTCGGCACCAAAGCGATGATCCGTCACTTCCTCTTGCACATTTTATTGAAAGGTTAAGGTTTTCCTCTTCCGATTTTTCTTTCAGTAACCGGCAATCCGTCTCAAACCTCAGGATAACCGGCGGCGCTCTTCCTTGGCTGGATGTCCCGTATGGAAAAACAGATCAGAAAACACTGGGTGGAACTGTTGGCATACTAAGGGTAACCGGCCACCCTTCAAAGGATATGGCCGAACTTCTTGTCGCAGGCCAGTATGCCGGGGCCGGGAAAAACGCCGCTTTCGGATTCGGATATTACCGAATACCCGAACTTGATACCACCTGCCGGGTACTACCGCTTTCCAGGGGACGGAGTCTTCTTGAACGCGTTGCAGCGCCCGGTGCGCTCAAGGCAGCGCTTTACAAACTTCCAAACTCATCCCCCGGACCAGACGGCATTACAGTAGGTGACCTTAAAAAGGCCGGCGATCACTGGATAACCGAATTTTCAGAGCGAGTTATATCCGGCAACCACATACCCGGAGAAGTAAAACACTACAGAATGCCCAAAGATGACGGCGGCTACCGAACAATAAGTGTACAGAATTCGGCTGATAAGATGCTGCATGCCTCTGCTACCGCCCATCTGACACCTGTAATTAATCGGTTGCTTTCAGACTCTGCGTGGGCTTACCGCAAGGGGTTTGGGAGAAAAGGGGCTGCTACAGCCCTCAAAAACGCCTTGTCAACCGGATATGATACAGGACTAAAAGCGGATATTGCGGCTTTTTTCGGCTCTGTTGACAGTACAATCCTCGGATGGTTGCTTGAGGGGTTTTTCCCGTTTGACCCGCTTGTCAAAAGCATTCTCGGCTGGTTTTCAGCAGCGGACAACTCTGGAGGCCTTCCGCAGGGAAGCCCTCTTTCCCCGGTTTTAAGCAATCTCTATCTTGACAGGTTCGACAGGGATATGAAAAAAGCCGGTTTTCGTCTGGTCAGATTTTCGGATGATTTTGCACTGCTCTTCCGTAACCCGGAAGGAGCTTCAAATGCGCTCGAAAAGATAAATAATTCGCTTGCACACCTCGGCCTTGAGCTTAACCCGGACAAGACATCGGCTATCAAGCCGAGCGAGCCGGTCAATTTCCTGGGCTACCAGGTATCAGCCTCAGGCATTTCCGAAGCTCCGAGATATGAGGACGCGGGCGAGGAGCCGTGGATGCCGATGTTTCAGGAAGACTGGAAGGCCGGAACACCAGTCTATCTGACCTCAATATGCCGTGGCTGCCGTTCAAACGGTCCGTCTCTTATGGTGAAAATGTCTGACGAGTCTGAAAGAAAAATCCCCTGGAAGAGTGTCGGGCGTTTAGTGGTTGTAGGCAGGGCGGCTTTTAGCGGCGGAGTAGTTTACCGTGCGGTCAAGCAGGGCATACCGATCACATTCATCGACGTCATGGGGAGATCCATGGGACATCTATACCCGGAAGGAGCTGAAATGCCGGATCTGGTTGCATTACAGGAAGACATTGTTGACAACAAAAAATATTGTCTCAGTCTGGCAAAAGAGCTTGTTGCCGCCAAAATTCATAACTCTGCTGTTCTGCTCAGACGAAACAGCCTGGAGCCAGCAGAGCTGGCCGCTTTTGAGGCGCGGGCAAGACAGTGCAAAAATATTGAATCGCTCCGCGGTGTGGAGGGAAGCGCCGCAAGGGTGTATTTTTCAGACTTTGCAAAGCTTGTGGAACCGTTTGAATTTAAGGGAAGAGTTTATCGTCCACCTGACGGACCTATAAATGTAATGTTGTCTCTTGGTTACACACTTTTGTATAACCGCTTGGCTTCCGTGCTGAAAGATAAGGGATTTAACCCTAGAATCGGCTTAATGCACAAAAGCCGGGGCCGACACGCGGCGCTTGCCTCTGATCTGATGGAAGACTTGAGGCACGTGGCAGAACGAGTTACTCTTGCTCTTATTCACCTGAAAGAGATCAGCCCCGAGGATTTTACGATAATAAATAAAGGCGGATCAGCGATATGCAGGCTAAGCGGTGAGGGTTTCAGGCGTTTTATCAGGCGCTATGAGAAAACCATGGCCGCAAAATCATCTTACGGCAGTGGTGAAAGAATCAGCCTGAATGCGCGGCTTGATGAAGCGGCCGACAGCCTGAAACGTTCGCTGAAGCTTGGCATTGCGTATAAGGCTTTGAGGATCGAGTGAAGAGAAATGTGGAAGGCAGGAGGAACGGACTGGTTCGAGTGTTGCTATCGGTTTTTGTTCAGCTGCTTCCTGAGAAGGATGATGACTTCAACCTTCAGCCTAAACATCTAAAAAAATGACTTGCATAATTGCATACGACATAGAGGATAACAAGATACGGGCAAGGCTTGCGCGCTACCTGGAGACAATTGGTATAAGGATTCAGAAGTCGGTTTTTGCTGTGGAGATTGAGCGTCACACATTTCGCAGAATGCTGGGCCGAATACGAGCTATCACCGGTGACACCGGCAATGTTGCAGTGTTCAGGCTTTGTGTAGGGTGCCAGAAAAACGCACTCAAGTTCGAGCAGGAAACCGGAGAGAGTTTTCATGTTTTCTAAAACAATTATATTGAGAATTGAGGTTTAACAATTTTAAAAAGGCAGCAGGCAGAAGTGAAAAAAAGGGGTGAGGTTCTCGGGCATTGAAAAATAAGGGGAAAATGCCTTTTTCAGCCAATTTATGACATAAACAGAGTGTATTAAGCCACCGGCGGAAAGAGGTTCTCGGAAACGGGCTTGAAACTCCCTGAAAATAAAGGGTAAAATAGGGGTGCTATTGAAATGACCTTCTGATCAGGAGGGGTTACGACTTTCCAAAATACCCAGTACAATGGCATGAGGATTAATTGAAATGACCTTCTGATCAGGAGGGGTTACGACTTACCCGGGTCTTTCATTCTAACCCCAAGCCTGTTTAATTATTGAAATGACCTTCTGATCAGGAGGGGTTACGACTTCTTGTTCAAGTGTATCGAGCAACCCCCAGTCGTACGATTGAAATGACCTTCTGATCAGGAGGGGTTACGACGGTGGAGGTTATATTGCCTGTAGGCGTTTCCTGAAAACTATTGAAATGACCTTCTGATCAGGAGGGGTTACGACTCTAGGTCTACTAGTATTTTTTCGTCTTCTTCATATTGAAATGACCTTCTGATCAGGAGGGGTTACGACATAACCTTAAACACCCTTTGACTCTCTTTGATTATTTTATTGAAATGACCTTCTGATCAGGAGGGGTTACGACTTATTTGTTGTTGTTTGGTAATATTATAATATTATTGTATTGAAATGACCTTCTGATCAGGAGGGGGTACGACTAATCAACATCTTTTAAATCCAAAGCTGTAACTAATTGAAATGACCTTCTGATCAGGAGGGGTTACGACAAGATAGAGTGTGTTGTTGTTTTGTTTGATAGAAGTTTTGATTGAAATGACCTTCTGATCAGGAGGGGTTACGACCTATATTCTTTTCTCAAGGGACTTCCTAATTTCTATTGAAATGACCTTCTGATCAGGAGGGGGTACGACTCAGGTAGAATAATAAGAAATTCATCGCCACTGTACATTGAACACCGATTTTCGCCAAAGCTAAAATAGCCATAATTACCCCCTAAAAATTCCTTCCTTTTATTCTGTTTTCCTGCATTCCAGTTTT
>JAADFS010000186.1 GCA_013152795.1 Deferribacteres bacterium | reverse complement strand
TAAAATAGATTGCAATGTCGAGATCACTGCCACGGCCCGCTTTGTCCTTTGCAACAGAACCGAAAAGGACGGCAAAGAGCACATTCTCATCAAGCTTCAAGAACTCGATCAGTCCGCCACCTACAACAATCCCGTCGGTAGTTTCCATGATTGATTATATCAGATAGTGTTCTGTGATGGGCAAGCCCCGCCGGATGCTTGCCCCTTTTCTGAAAGAATGGGGTCGCATTTTCATTGTTCACAAATGAGGTGTTGAAAATTCCTTTTTTCCAGAAATAATCCGTACAGTGGCATAAAAACATCGCCGGCAGGCCCTCCTGCCCGCCGGCGTTTATAAATACGTTATAGTCGCCTGCCTTGTATCGGCCGGAAGTCTCACATCATTTCCTGTTACCGCGATAGAAGCTCCGTCTGCCGTCACCGAGCTGACGCCGGCGCCGAAACGGCAGGGATATATAAAGCCTACATCGGGCGGGGGAGGCTGCAATATCTGTATTTCCACGGACCTGGCGGCCTGGTTGTGGGTCAGCCTGTAGCCGAACAGACTACCGAAAACCGTCGGCGCATCGGATACACTTATGGATTTGCCGTCTCCCAGCCAATGCGGCATGACACCGGGCGCTATATAGATGTGAGGGTCGTTGTCTTCATCCGCTTCAAAAAAGAGTATGTCACGCAAAAGCAGTAAATACTCGGCGCACGCCCAGCCGTGGGGGATGTCACCCATGTACCACCAGCGCCGGGGTACTTCGGCAAAATCCTTGGCAACAGGATAGCAGTGCTGTTCATTCCATGCACCGGAGACCACCTGCCACTTGCAGGAGGTCCCTCCCTCATAAAGGCTGCTCTTTGCATATCCGGCATTGACTGTCCAGGCGAGGCACTGGTCCATCTTTTCCACATCTCCTGTCAACAGGAAGGCATGGGCCAACTGGAGAGTCAGATAGGGGCCGTAGCAGTACCATGAGGTGTCGTGCCGGAAGCCGCCTTCTACAAAATGGGCCCATATCGTCTGGAGCGTCATCTTTGCCGCCCAGTCTATATCACTGCCGAGCTTTGTCCCCATGTACAGGCGGCAGGGATGAAAATATGCAAGGGTTCCGATCATCGTGGAATCAAGCCTTCCCACGTCTGCCGGGCCTGTGGGTATGAAGGTTTCCCAGAATCCCCGGCGTCTCTGCTCATCCAGCACCCATCTTATGGAGTCGGCCGTTGCGCGATTAAGGTCATTATACGCCCACCATATCTCACCCGCCTCCGGAGCGCCGATCCTCTCTGCGAGTTTTGCAGCCTCCCAGAGGCCTGCCAGTCCCCAGAAATCATCCCAGAAATGGGGCTTGTGCTTTTCACCTATGTGCTCGGCGCTCCATCCACTGTGCAGTATGCCGTAAGGACTGCGGTTGTCCCGTATCCAGCGGGCGCCTTCAATCACATAAGGTGAAAACATGCTTGCGCCGAACCCGTTTCCGCTGCCGTTGATGCGGTCGAAGCGGCCGATGGCCCAGAGGGCCTGGCCGTTGCTGTCCCATTCGAAATCGTTTTTCTCGTGTTCCCCCCCGAAGAAACCATGAATAGAGACAGGCCCCAGGCGTTCATATCCGCGGTTGAATATGTTTGGATAATGATGGCCGAACTGCCGCGAGGCCAGGTTCTTGTCGCCGCTGAGGGAACAGGCGATTCCTTCCACAGAAGAATCCCTGACCCAGAAAGAATCGTAAATGGTCGGCCCCGGATGAATCTGGCCGCTGTCGGAAAGGATGAGCAGGTTTGCGCGGCATGTCCGGTAGAGGTCGAAGAGATGGCGGACAACCGGGGGGAGGGATGCCTGCAGGCCGCTGCTGTCGAGCTTGTTTGTCCAGAAGGTGCGGTTGTTGTCCTCCAGTGTATCCGCATCAGCCGAGGTAATCTCCATCAGGTCGTGAGCCCCCCTGTAATCATCAACAGGGAGCCATATATCAAGGGAAAAGGCGGGGCTGCCCGCAGAGAGGCTGAGCGGCCAGGCGAATACACCTTTGCATAGTCCGGCAATATGGTCTGTTGCCGTATCCCAGCCGTTGAGTCTACCCCTTGAGGCAAGGTCCTGGTATGGACTGTTGTCAATATAAAAGTCAGGGTCATAAGAGCCGCCGTTGCCGTAGGTGCCGAAATGTGCGGGGGACTTGTCAAACACAGGACCCCATGAAGAATTTATAAGGAGCCGTTTCTCGGACTGCAGATATTTGATGAATGAGAGCCGCCGGTCGGCGATGTAGCGGCCTGCCCTGTCATGGCGTTGAAAGCCCGTCGGGCCTGTCGGCGATACTGAAATGCAGAGCCATGCGCCCGAGGGAGTTGAGCCTGAAAGTTGCGCGGTGGTTCTGAGCAGCACGACACTTCTCTGATCAGTACCTACCGTGGTGGCGATTGCTTTCTGCCTTACTGTAATATTCAGGGGAGACCGGTAAATCGTGTTCACCACGGGAAGATACCCGTCCTCCAGTTGCTGTTCCAGGGACGGCCGGCTCCCGTTGCAGACAGGATGTTGAGGGAAGTGGAGCTTTTTTGTTGAAGGGTCAAAGAGGAAAAAGCTCAGTGCATATTGATCATATACCGGCTCCACCTCTCCTGCCTGGCCTATCAGGCTTTCCTGCCGGTGGTCTTTGACGCCGATCATATTCCAGTAGCGGTAATGTGCGTTTGATGAAAACGCCGCCTCCTTTGATGAGAAAAGCCCTGCGTCATAAGGTTCGACCCAGTGCCTGAAGTACTGCTGCACCCACCACGGAAGCGGCATGGGCACGCCCCTTGCCAGTGCCCGCCACATTACTTCATAAAACATCCATTCATGCGTAGCAGCCATAATCTTCCCCTGTGACCGATGATTTGAATTGTGTATTTGATACAGCTCACTGTTGAAATATCGCCTTCTGTATTACGTATCATCTATTGAAGGGAATGTCAAGCAAGTGGGCCTTAATGTTGCATAAGCAGGCAGATTCCTCTGCCCCGCTGGCAGTATTTAAGGTGGGCTTGATTGCAAGGCTGAACCTGGAAGGGTGAGTATAAAAAGAATATTTGGACTGACAAATTTTATCGTGGATTTTTGTAAAATATAAATTAATGTCAGCGTTGGGCGGACGGGTATGAGAGTCTGGAGGATCTCACGACCTGCCGGCGGAGTTTTAATGCAACCGGAAGGTTGATAAGGGGGTACGATGAAAAAACATTTCGGGCTTTCAATACTGGCGTTTTTTATAGGACTGATGATAACCGCAGCAGGATGCGGCCCTGTTACTTTTACACGGGTAAGGGTTGATTATCAACCATACGCCCTGGATGAAAACAAACAGACAAAAGAAGGAATCACGATCGAGAGACATTTCTTGAAATCCTTACCCCCAGAGTTTATCGCCAAGGCGCAGAAGTGCGATCCCGCCACCGGCGGGGTATCGGTGGGTGCAAACGGTAAACCGGTGATGGAAGAAACTTCTCTCCTTCCAAAGGGAGCAATGATTGATAAGTTCAGTATAACCAATAATACAGGTCATATTATCAGGTTGAATTCCACTGTAATTGCAGTTTTCGACCCTGCGGACAATCAATTCCGTACCTTGAGTAAAGAGGAGATTTTCTCATATTTAATGCAGGAAAGACCCTGTCAGAGTACCCGCCGACTGCAAGGCCGGTTGAACATCATCAAACTCATCAGCCGTAATACCGAGTTGCTGCCCGGCAGAACCACAACCGGATATCTGGTCTATAAACCTTATGATAAAAACATACCAGGTGTGTGGAAACTCTCTTTTTACGAATTGCCTGTAAAAACCAATGCCGCCGGTGTTGTTACAAAGACCGTTAATTTCGAATTCAGGTCTGTGGCAAGGAAGTTCCTGGATACTTATAAGTGGGAAAATATCCTCAGCAAGCCCGTAAGAATATCAAGTGAGGAGATCCGGTAGTAATTCCGTTGCGGCTTGCATGCGATATTTTATCCAACTGTATGGTACGTTGAACGGGCTTACATGATGGCGTGAAACCGGCAGGCATCGTAGCAGGCACCGCATTTTATGCATTTCTCCCTGTCAATCACGGCGACCTGCTTTTTCTCCCATGCAATTGCGCCGGAAGGACATACCTCGCTGCATTTGCCGCACATCCTGCAGGCCTCCGCATTCACCGTGTACCTGCGTAAGGCCCTGCACACCCCGGCCGGGCATATACGCTCCCTTATGTGCGCCTCGTATTCATCCCTGAAGAAGTTTATGCTTGTAAGGACAGGGTTGGGCGCCGTCTGTCCCAGGCCGCACAGGGACG
>JAADFS010000185.1 GCA_013152795.1 Deferribacteres bacterium | reverse complement strand
AGCTTGACCTTCGGCTTCCACTTGAGTTTCTTTTTGGCGAGCCTGATATCCGGCTGCCGCTGGGTGGGGTCATCGTAAGGCAGGGGCTTGAAGACTATCCGTGATTTCGTGCCCGTCAGCTCGATCACCTTTTCGGCAAGCTCAAGTATGGTGAACTCATCCGGATTGCCGAGGTTGACCGGACCGGTGAAATCATCAGGGGTGTCCATCAGCTTGATAAATCCGTCGATCAGGTCGTCCACGTAGCAGAAGCTCCTGCTCTGGCTTCCGTCGCCGTAGACGGTGATGGGTTTTCCCTGCAGGGCCTGCATTATGAAATTGCTGATGACCCGGCCGTCATTGGGATGCATCCTCGGGCCGTAGGTATTGAATATCCTTGCGACCTTTATTTTCAGCTTGTGCTGGCGGTGGTAATCGAAAAAGAGGGTCTCCGCGCAGCGTTTGCCTTCGTCGTAACACGAACGGAAGCCGATGGGGTTTACATTGCCCCAGTACGACTCTGGCTGCGGATGGACACGCGGGTCGCCGTAGACCTCGGAAGTTGAGGCCTGGAATATTTTCGCCTTGAGCCGCTTGGCAAGGCCCAGCGCATTGATAGCGCCGTGGACGGATGTCTTTGTGGTCTGCACCGGGTCAAACTGGTAATGGATGGGCGATGCCGGGCAGGCAAGGTTGTATATCTCGTCCACCTCGACATACAGGGGAAAACAGATGTCATGGCGCAACACCTCAAACCTCGTCGATGAGAGGAAATCCAGAATATTCGAGCGGCGGCCTGTATAGAAGTTGTCGACACACAGAACCTCGTGGCCTTCCTTGAGTAATTTTTCGCACAGATGCGACCCGAGAAACCCCGCCCCGCCTGTTACCAGTATTCTTTTCATCATAGTTATCATCTCCACCTTATAATTTTAAGTTTGAAGTCGGAATTACCGGTATTTTAACACACATTACAGTAAATATTACCTGGTTGCGCGGAAAAATCAGCAATGAGGCGGGGCCGGGCCGGAAAACCTTTCAAAAAACATTATCTTGACAATAAATTCCAGAAATGTTATCTATATATGTCTTATTCAAAATCCTATTAAAAAGCTTTACTTATATAGTTATAAGCAAAACGTGGGACGTTTCTATTCCGAATGGATTTCAGGTGTGTTGCCGGGGTGAAATCAAAGAGATTTTCTGTTTTCCATTGAAAACAATCCCGCCAACCTAACTGTAACTATAAATTGCTTTAATCAGGAGGGAGAGACTTGAAATTACTTAGGCTGTTTCTGGATATACACCCCGAAAGAAAACACGTACAGATGGTTCTTTCCACAGGGGTCAAGATGTCTTTATTCCTTGCAGTACTGTTTACATTCTCGACAATCGGCATCCGTGCAGAAGCGGCAGACAAAGAGAACTGTCTCATGTGCCATAAATACCGGCAGATAGGCAGAATCGACGAACAGGGCAGAAAGAGGAGCTATTACGTCAATGAGAATATTTATGCAAACACCACGCACAGAAACGTCCCGTGCAGGGACTGCCATACATACATCACGAGGATTCCCCATGACCCTGTAACAGAAGAAGTCAACTGCGCCAACCAGTGTCACATCAAGCCGCCTTTCTCCAAGGAAAATTTCTCTCACAGGAAAATAATAGATATATACAACAAGAGCGTCCACGGAATAAAGAAAGACGACTCCGAGGAGTTGAAGGCAGCAAAGCCATACTGCAAATACTGCCATCTCAACCCTATATACAGAAAGGTGGCAGCCGAGAGGATAGCGCCGAATACACTGCTCCGCTGCCTGAACTGCCATGACAAAAAAGGTGTTACCCAGGCATACAAGCACATAACGCACCGCCTGCGGCGCAAGACATCGCGGTCCCCCCAGGAAATCGTGGAACTCTGCTCCAAGAACTGTCATGAGGACGTTGAGAAGATGGAAAAACTAAAGGTCTCTCACGAGACTCTGGAGGCAGTGGAGACTTACAAGGAGTCCATGCACGGCAAGTCGGTGCTGCTGGGCTCGCAGAATTCCGCGGACTGCATAAGCTGTCACGCCTCAAGCGCAATACATGATATTTACAAGAAAGAGGACAAGAACGCCACGATCAATATAGCGAACAGGGCGAAAATCTGTGAACAGTGCCATAAGGGCGTAAATGAACGGTTTATCCAGATCGATGTCCATCCCAACCTGGAGAAGGATCCGATTTTACACTTTGCGGCCATAAACCTGACATTTGCCTTCTACGGCTCGGTCTTCGGCCTGCTCGGACTTGCACTGCTTGAAACGATCGGCAGGAAGAAGGACGGCATCAAGTGGCAGATCAGGCAGGGCACCACGTGGCGCGGCGTGTCAAAGCGGTGGCTTAATAAATACGGCCCCAAATAAAAGTTGTAAATAAATAACGTGCGGGTGAAGCAGAAGTAATCTTAAACACACTATGGGAGGTATAATATATGGCAACCATTTCCGAAGAGATTGCAGGTTCCGCCGGTACCGCCGAACTTGAGGGTGATACCACATATGTTGAGGGTGTGGGAAACATACCGCGGAATATTTACAAATATGTGAAATCAGACCCTCTCGGCGACCTGCCGCGATATTCAGTTCATATAGTTATCCAGCACTTTGTGACATTTGTGACGTTTCTTGTGCTGGCGGCTACCGGGCTTGCCCTTCATTACAGCGGTCTGTGGTGGACGTATTATGTAATGGACCTCTTCGGCGGGCCTGACACCGCAAGGCTGATCCACCGCATATCCGCCGCGTTTATGGTTCTTGCGAGCGTATATCATATCGCCACCATTATTGCAGGAACACTGTACAAGATTATAAAAAAGGAATTTGATATAAAGAGAACGCAGGTTCCCCGCCTGAAGGATATTCAGGATGCAATTCATGACATCAAGTACTTTCTCGGCAAAGAGCCTTACAGGCCCAAGATGGAAAAATTCATGTACAAGCAGAAGCTTCACTACCTGGCGATCCTCTGGGGCACCTTCGTACTTGTAACAGCGGGGACGACGCTGTTGTTTCCCGAGACAATGGCGACCATCTGGCCCAATCCCCAGTTTGCACAGAACCTTGCAAGGCTGATGCACGCTGATGAGGCGGTGATGGCGATTACCGTGGTGGTGTTCTGGCACTGGAGCAACGTGCATCTTGTGCCGGGCAGGTTCCCGCTTCAATGGGTGTTTATAACAGGGAAAATCACGAGGGAACATCAGATAGAGGAGCACTTCCTGGAATATCTCAACAATCTGAGGGAAATTCCGGAAGAAAGAGAATACATGAAGAAACTTTTAAAAGAAAAAGGCTTTGAGACTAACTAATAGGAGGTGACCTTTAATTGCCAGGTGAACCAAAACGATTAGAACATCCCGCATCAGTATATTTAATCGGCGCCATATTCATGCTAATCACGCTTTCAGTGCTGGGAGTCGCCATATATCAGGTTACGTTCTCTCCCGAAGGCCCCGCAGTACTGGTGCCGTTACAGAAGAAACTTGAAGAAAAGAAAAAATCCGCCATCCTGGAGGAAGTCAGGCGCCAGGAGGAGATGGAAAAGCACAGGCATTTTCACAACATGGTCGAATATCCGCAACTGCCGGAGAAAGACCAGCCGGTATGTTACATATGCCACTCCAGCTATCCTCACAGTAAGAACAAAAAGGTCAGGTCACTTCTGAATATGCATACACAGTTTTTTGTTTGTGAAACATGTCACCTGGAGCAGAAAAAGGGTATGAAGATAGTCTACAAGTGGTATAATCCCTACGAGGAAAATCCTCCGGGGCCGTTTTTCGGCACGAGTTACGACCCGGAGACAGGCAACCTTGTAGAGGTGGAGGACCAGTTTTCCAAGATTGCCCCTTACGTTGTCAAGGGTAACAGGCTTGTCTCCGCCATCCAGGTGCAGAATGCGCCCCTGGCAAGGGATTATGTAAGGGTGAGAGACAAACTCACGCCTGAGCAGAGGGATAATGTCAAGAAGAAATTCCATGTGAATATCAAGCCCAAAGGCCATGAATGCAAGGTATGCCATTCAAAGAAGAGCATCCTTGATTTCAAAAAGCTGGGATTTGCCGACAACAGGACCATAGATCTTCAGGAGCTGAACATCAAGGGCCTGATCACAAAGTATGAGACATTTTATATACCTAATCTGTTCAAATAGAATCAGGATCTTTTCATCCTGCTGACATAGTTTTTTTACATTAAAGGGAGGGTCCGGCTGCGATCCGGACCCTTTCAATTCCACATATACTGAACTGAAGAAAACTGCCTTGCGACTTCTTTATATTTATTTAATACTCATTTTTTCCATTCCAACTGTTCCGGACAGTCTGTTCGCCCTCGAATGTGTCAATACGAAGTTTCTCTTTGATATCAGGCCCGGAGCCAACCAGCCGAGCGATCTCGCTGTGGCGCCCAACGGCGATATCTACCTGGTTGACGGCGTTAACAACAGGGTGATAGTGGTTGACAGAAACGGCAGGTGGAAATTCGCCTTCGGCAGCGAGGGCAGCGGCAAGGGGCAGTTCAAGTTCCCCCTCGGGATAGACATATCGGAAGGCGGCAAGGTCTTTATTGCGGACTCCCGCAATCACAGGATACAGGTCTTTGATCTGAAAGGCAATTTCCTCTACATGTTTTCGGTCCGGAGGGAGCCGGACGAGGTGCCGCCGGATCCCGTTGATGTCGCGGTCTCACGGCTCAAGGATTACCTCTACGTTTCGGACAATGAAAACCACAGGATAAAGGTCTACCGCCAGAACGGCGTCTTTGAATTTGAATGGGGAAACTTCGGCGAACAGTACGGTGAGTTCAGATATCCAGGCATACTGGCCCTGAACCCGTCCAATGAAGTCTTTGTAGTGGATGTGCTCAACACAAGGGTCCAGAAATTCGATCCGTCCGGAGAATTTATAGCGGCTATCGGCTCCTGGGGGGTGCTGCCGGGCGAGTTTTTCAGGCCCAAGGGTGTTGCGATAGACCGGAAGAACCGGGTGATTGTCAGCGACAGCTACATGGGAGTATTACAGGTATTTACAGACCTCGGAAGATTCATAGGTGTCATCTGTAAAAAAGGTGAAAAGAGGGTGTTCAAGTCCCCTGTGGGCCTTGTCGTCGACAAGGCCGGCCGGCTGCTGGTAGTGGAGATGAGGGGCAACAAGATAACGGTGCTGAAACTACTGGAATAGCGTGAAAAAATGTATCCTGTTTTTAAGAGTGCAAAATATTTGTTTGTTTTATGCGTTGTATACCTTATCATCGCTGCGGTTCCGCCGCGTGCCTTTGCACTGGAGATGTCTTCAAAGAGGGACTGTGTCATGTGCCACATCATGTGGCTGGACGAATTCAGGACCGACAAGGAGACCCTGGTTGAGTGGCAGCCCGGCAACGTCCTGATGACACGCAGGGTGTTGTGAGCTCGGAGCAGATATGCTACAGTTGCCACGACGGATATGTAAAAGACTCCCGTGACATAGTCTGGAAATTCAACAGGCATCCCGTATTCGTCAAGCCCTCGAAGAATGTCACGGTACCGCCCGAACTACCACTGAGCGTAAAGGGAGAGATATACTGCGGCACGTGCCATTCAGCGCACGGCAAGGGTGCCGCCCCTCACGGTGACCCCACCGGCCGGACGGCCGTTTACAGGGAGCGCAACATTGACTCGAGCCTTTGCGAGATGTGCCACAAGAGCCAGGCGGACTACAAAACATCCAACGGCCATCCCCTGCACACGACAGCCCTTAAACTGCCGGAAAAACTCTACATGGTCGGCGCCAAGAGGGCGACTGAGAAAAACAAGGTTATCTGCCAGTCCTGCCACAGGGTGCACGGCGCACTGGGGGAGAGGATATTGCTGATCAGCAATAAAAATTCAGAGCTGTGCATGATCTGCCATGTGGACCAGAAGAATGTGGTTGATACAAAACACGACCTGAGGATAACACTGCCCCGGGAGAAAAACATAAAAAATCAGCCCCTCTCCGAGTCAGGCCCGTGCGGCGCATGCCATACACCGCATAATGCCGCCGGCAAGAAACTCTGGGCACGGCCGCTTAAAAAGGGTACGCCGGCAGCGCCCCAGTTGTGTCTGAGCTGTCACGGAGATAAAACCCCGTACAAGATCAAGCGCACCGGCAGATACACTCATCCGGTAAACGTCCCTCCACTTCGCGGAGGGCAGACGAAGGGGCTGCCTCTATTTGCAGAGGACGGGACCAAAGACCCGAGGGGCAGGGTTCAGTGTTTTACCTGTCATAATGTCCACAGATGGGACCCCAACTCGCCGTCAAACAAGGGCGGCAAAGACGTGGAGGGCGATGCCCTGAACAGCTTCCTGAGGATATCCAACTTCTCCTCTAAGCTGTGCCTGAAATGCCATACCGACAAAAAGCCGGTGATAACCTCCGACCATAATCTCACGGTGACGGCCCCGGAGGAAAAGAACGCGCAGGGTTTCAAGGCATCCGTATCGGGTCCGTGCAGCGCATGCCATGTGCCGCACAATGCCGTGGAGAAACATCTCTGGGCGAAAGCTCTTCCGGGGGGCAAGGACTTTGTCTCGCGCTTATGCGCCGCATGCCACAACAAGGACGGTGCAGCCAAAAAGAAGCTGATCGGGGACAATTACCATCCTGTCAACGTCACGCTGGCGAATCTGAACATCACCCCACCGCTGCCGCTGTACGACGGCGCGGGCAACAAGACGGTAAGCGGCAAGCTCGTCTGTCTGACGTGCCACGAGCCGCACACCTGGGATCCTGAGAAACGGGTTATAAAAAACTATGCATACAAAAACATGGAAGGCGACGCGACCAACAGCTTCCTGAGAAAGAGGAACGCCCCGTCTTCCGACCTGTGCAAGACGTGTCATGTGGACAAGGCGCTTGTCGACGGAACCGATCACGACCTCAATGTCACGGCCCCTCAGGCCAAAAACCTGCTGGGCCAGACCGTAAAGGAATCCGGGGAGTGCGGGGCCTGCCATCTTGTCCACAACAGCCCCAACAAGATAAAGCTGTGGGCAAGGAAGTACGGCAAGATCGCCCCCGGCGAGGAGATTATAGATTCACTATGCACGAGCTGCCATTCCAAGGGCAATCCCGGTGAGAAAAGGATACCGTTGATAGCAACGCATCCGGATGACAAGCTGATAAACAACGTCATGCGCAGCGACAAAAATGCAATAGATTACGCGCCCATTTACGACAAAAAGACCGGCGAGCTGACACATGTCGGCAACATCTCGTGCGCGACCTGCCATAACGCCCATCAATGGAGTCCCCTGGTCAAGAAAAAGGGCAGCGGCAAGAACGTTGAAGGCAATGCAACAAACAGTTTCCTGCGAAACGTAAGCTACAACAATATCTGCATAGACTGTCACGGCCTTGACGCCCTTTTCAGATACAAGTATTTTCATGACCCGGTTGAAAGAGTAGAGACCTCCCCCCCGGGCTATAATATCGTGAAATGATTTTTGTCCGTTTCCGGCAGCCTGCCTTGGCCCCGCCAGCAATGTTTTTTTGCCACTGTAAGGTTAAACATAGAAGGGCAGGAGAGGGATTTTCGGGGTTTTTCAGCAAATTGCTGGAATCCTATTGAATTTGTAAAATTTTCTCCTTATAATAGTAGGTCATTGTTTAAGTGCCGGTTACAGAGTCAGCAGTTCCCGGGTAGCTCAGTCGGCAGAGCGGGTGGCTGTTAACCACTTAGTCGGGGGTTCGAGTCCCTCCCCGGGAGCCATTTTTGATGACAATTTTACAGGACTTCCGAGAATATTGTCCTACGTTGTATATATCCCGAGAAACCACCCACAAGTATTATATTGGTCATACCGGCAATATTGGCTGGAGTATACCGACCCCAGAAGATGTGGACAGGGGGTATACAAGAGAATTTTTTGCGCTTACGTGAAGGCTGTTTTTGCGCTGGCATGATTAGATCCCATTTGGTTTGACATCCTTATTATCCATTTAATAGAATAAAAATAAGAAATTAAAGGAGCTTTCCTTCATGGCCCCGACTGCTGCAGAAAAGAAAAAACACACCTATGAAGATTATCTTAAAACCCCTGAAGACGAGAGGTATGAGCTGATAGAGGGAGAATTGCTTATGACACCTTCACCTGTGCCGCGACATCAAAGGATTTCAAGAAAAATAGAGTTTGTACTTGAGAAATTCGTAACAGAAAATGACATTGGAGAGGTTTTTTATGCACCGTGTGATGTGTATCTTGATGATGAGAATGTTGTACAGCCTGACATACTGTTTATCTCAAAGGAGAGGTTGAATATCATAGGTGAAAAGAACATACAGGGCGCGCCTGACCTCGTCATAGAGATAATCTCTGAAAGTACCGCCTACAGAGATTTTGTGCAGAAGAAGAGGTTGTATGCAAGGTCCGGTGTAAAGGAATACTGGATAGTAATCCCCGAGGAAGAATCAATAGAAATATATATTCCCAGGGATGGCACTTACACCCTTCACCATGCCTATGGTAAGAATGAAACCCTCGAGTCAGTTTCCCTGGGAGACTTAAAGATAGTGTTGAAGAATATATTCTGAACCTTCCCTCGTCTTGGTCCCTTCTAACCTCCTCCCTTAGATTAACTTAACCTTAACATTGCATAAACCGGCAAGGGAGGCTGCCGTAAAACCTTTATAAAGCGATGGGATATTGGAAAACAACTCTTTGTTGCAGGAAATAACGGGAAAAAGGCCGTTCTCCGTGTCGGTTAACCGTGTCCGTTTTTGTTTTTTTGTCTTTTACGTTCACGGACAACGGACACGAATCACGGGAACTTGATATATTTCCTTAAGGAATCGCAGATAAAGCTTTT
>JAADFS010000184.1 GCA_013152795.1 Deferribacteres bacterium | reverse complement strand
CCGGAGCCCGAGAGGCTCTCCGCTATCTTTATCGTCACAAGGTCATTAAGCCTTCTTGCCTTCCTGTCCCCGAAAATATTAACCGTATCATTCCAGAGCGAATTGGCCGTCCCCGCGCTTTTATGCTCCTTCATCTGGTAAACATATTTCGGCGGCGGCGGCGGCAGCTTTACGGAAGGAGAAGCACAGGCCGACAGAAAAACCACAGTAACAATCACATAACACAGAGCAGCCGCCCTATTAAACGCGCAACCTGCAACCTGCAACCTGCAACCCGCAACCCGCAACCCAAACATCCTAAAGCTCCAGCCTGACAGTGTTTTCATCTACAAGCACCCCTGTTACTTCTTTTTTTGACGACAGGTTGATTGCCTTTACCGGCATCCCCACATAGCCCTTTTCACTGGTCCTGCCTGCGGCCGTGATATTCAGGCCGCCGTGCCTTATCAAGAGCACCACCTTCTTGCCCCTTTTCACCACGCGTGATTTTTCAATCATGTCCTCCACGATGGGAATATTCGCGGCGATAGACCTTCTCAGGGACTTGCCCACCACGGCCTCCGCGTTTCTGATGGAGCTGTTCGGCATCCTTCTTATATCCATCTTCGCGATATATATATCCTCTCCGGTGATAACATGCCCCTTTCTGAAGGGCCGCCTGCTCTTGACAACATTGCCGAGGGCCTTCACATCCGCCTTTACGATGAGCGTCCTGTTCCGCCTGTATATAAATGCAAAGACAGCCTTGCCGAGCGGTCCTTTCCTGGTCTCTATCTTCTCCGGAGCGCCGGCGGGAAGTTTACCGAACACGCGCACATTATCAACCTCTATCTCTTTCCACGGATAATTGTTCCTCAGATACGCAGTCAGTGCCGCTTCAGTATCCCATGCCCCGGCTATGGCCGGAGGAGCAGCCAGTAAGCAGTAGGCAGTAAGCAGTAGGCTGACTGCAATTAATGCTGTATGCCTTTTAACAGCCCTCCTGTTCATTTTCCTCCTCATACATTTCATGTTTCAGCCTGAAATCATCTCTTTATGTTATTGGCCATGCGGAGCATCTCGTCCGATGCCTGCACCACCTTTGAATTAAGCTCGTAGGCCCTCTGGCTGACGATCATGTTCACCATTTCCTCGACAATATTCACATTGCTGAGTTCGAGAAAGCCCTGATTGAGTGTACCGAGCCCCTCTGACCCCGGCGCTGCAGTAGTTGCTTCGCCCGAGGAGCCTGTGGGTTTGAACAGGTTTTTCCCGAGGGCTTTAAGGCCGCCGGGGTTGATAAACTGCGCCAGTTCTATCTGGCCCACTCCCACGGCTGTCGGGCTGTCGGGCTGGATGACCGACACTGTGCCGTCAGGGCTGATCGTAATATCCAGTGTATTGGCCGGGATACTTATGGCCGGCTCAAGTGGATACCCGTCTGAATTCACAATCCTGCCCTCGCTGTCCAGCTTGAAAGAGCCTGACCTGGTGTATGCAATATCCCCGTCCGGCATGGATATCTGGAAGAACCCGTCTCCTTCTATCACTATGTCAAGGGGATTATTGGTGGAGACGAAATCACCCTGCCTGAAGATTTTCTGCACTGCGGCAGGCTTGACGCCGAGGCCGATCTGGATTCCTGTAGGCACCTCGGTGCCCTCAGCAGATGCAGCTCCCGCACTCTTTATGCCCTGGTACAACAGTTCCTGAAAGTCGGCCCTGCTTTTTTTTTTTGAATCCGTTTGTATTGACATTTGCGAGATTGTTGGCGATTACATCTATATTCAGTTTCTGCGCCTCCATCCCCGTCGCCGCTATAAACATTGACCGCTGCATCCCTACAACACCTCCTTTTGAATTATTTCATTCCGCACCCTACACCCTCTTCTGTTGAAATTCCTCCTGCCCCTTCATGCTTGTTTACCTTACAGTGGCATAAAAATATCGCCTGTGGGCAGGAGGGCCTGCCGGAAAAGCTTTATCTGCGATTCCTTCAGGAAATATTCTTGCACGGCATATTGACGTCTTTTGGAATTTCATTTCCCGTTGTTTCCTGCAACAGAGACATATCAAATATCCTATCGCTTTATAAAGGTTTTCCGGCAGGCCCTCCTGCCGTTTATGCAACACTAAGGTTTATTATCATTTCCCCATCTGGTTCACTGTCTTTGATGATGCCTCATCAAAGGCGATTATCATCTTCTGGTATGCCTCGAATTCGCGGAGGGAGGCCATCATCTGCACCATCTCCCTGACCGCCTCGACATTCGACGCCTCCAGATAACCCTGGCTGACCTGCGTGTTTATCTCACTGCCTGCGGCCCTGGTATAAAACACCCCGCCGCTTCGTTTCTCAAGGACGTTTTTATCCGGAAAATCCACTATCCTCAATGTCCCGACCGACACGCCGTCAACAAAAATCTCCCCTGAAGCGCTCACATCAATCCTTCCCCCCTGCACTGACACGGGCCCGCCGCTGCCTAAGACCCTCCTGCCGTCCTGCGTAACCAGGTAACCCTCGCCGTCTATCCTGAAATTTCCATTCCGTGTATAGGTATTTCCCTCGAGTGCGAAAAAACCCTCGCCGTTGATCGCCAGGTCAAGGGGATTGCCCGTCTTCATCATGGCGCCCGCTGAAAAATCGGTTACAACCGCGGACACATCGCTCATTGACCGGCCGTCCGGTGCATAGGGCGGTCTATTGTCAACCGGGATCAGGCTGTTCCTGAAGGATATCCGCTCCTTCTTATAGCCGGAGGTCGCTGCATTGGCAATATTCTGGGCCGAGACATCCAGTTGTCTCTGTTTCAGGAGCGCACCTGAGAGCGCTATGTAGATTCCTTTATACATTGTTCTCTGTCCTTATAACTTCCCCTGTCTTAAAGCAAACCCCGTGCCTGAAGTTCATAATGTTCATAAGATCACTTTGCCCGCCACGGGCGGTCGCATGCAACCGCCTGATAATAAAGCGGTATTCAGGATTTGTTCTGAATATCCGTCCATCCCTGCAACACGCATCCGCCCCCTGCTTATATGCAGGCACACAGGCAATATTTTCCCGCTGGGAAAGAGATGCCCTATATCCTGATATCGACTCTTCCCTTCCCGGGTTTCCTTGCTTCACCGTCTTCCTCTTTCCTTTCCTTCTTGCGTTGCCTATCCTTCTTTTTCCTCTGATTAAGCCCGGGCCCCTGCTCCTTGCCGACCGGGGGCACGCCGTATATATTGTTCAGTCCTTCAATCGCCATGACATACTAACCCGACTCCTTAAGCTTTGCCTTGAGCTTTATAATGGCCTGGCTGTGTATCTGGCAGACCCTTGACTCGGTGATGCTCAGCACCTTTCCTATCTCCTGCATCGTAAGCTCTTCCCAGTAATAAAGCGCCAGCACCAGTTTCTCTTTCTCCGGCAGCGTGTCTATCAGCTCTGCAAGCTTTTTCCTGTTGTCCTTTTCCTCAAGTAGGTAAAGCGGTGTCTTGGCCGACGGGTCTGCTATGCATTCCGTGATATTGAGATTGCTGTCTGAGAACTTATTGTTCTTGAAGTCCTCCAGGCTGATGGGATTGGCCACTGTCGCGTACTTGAGAATTTTAAAGTATTCGTCAAGGGGCATCTTCAAGGATTTCGCCACATCCGCGTCATCAGGCATTCTGCCGAGCTTTTTTTCAAGCTTCGCGCGGGCCTTGTTGATCTCGTCAATCTTTTTCCTCATTGACCTCGGTATCCAGGCTGTCGCCCTCAGCTCGTCGATCATCGCGCCCTTTATCCTTAATTCCGCGTATGTCTTGAGCTTTACCTTGCCGGGCTCGAACCTGTCGACTGCATCCATCAGGCCCATAAGGCCCACGCTTATAAGGTCATCAATGGTGATATGGGGCGGAAGCTTCCACGACAGCCTGTAGGCCGTATACCTGATATAAGGCAGGAATTCCTTTATTATCTCCTCTTTTGTCTCTTCCTTTATCTTTATCTTTGTCTTTGTCTTGTACTTTAACATTTCGCCTTTAAAAGACCTCCAAGAAAAAACTGAAGTGTCCCCTTTACGTTATTGTTGCTCTCACCGGAGATCCTCCCGGCGATTTCCATCAGGCTCTTGGCCGCTTCGCTTTCAGGGTAAATATCTATCAAGGCCTTCTGCTGCCTCACGGCCTTGGGCACCGAGCTGTCATGGGGCACGAAGCCTATGTAGTCAAGCGATATGCTCAGAAATCTTTCAGCCGCTGTTGAAAGCCTTTTATATACCTCCGTCGCCTCATGGGAGTTCTTCACATTATTGATCAGGACCCTGAAATCCTTTTCCTGGTATTTTGTAAAGAGCACCTTGATCAGCGCGTATGCATCGGTCATTGAAGTAGGTTCAGCCGATGTCACGATAATGATCTCCTGCGCGGCCATGCAGAAGAACGAGACGTTTTCGGATATCCCGGATGACGTGTCTATCAGCAGGTAATCGAGATTGCCGTTGTACGATTCAAATTCCTCGATAAGCCTCAGTCTCTGGAACTCGTCAAGCGAGGTCAGCTCCTGTATGCCGGAGCTTGCAGGCAGGATCTTTATACCCTGGGGGCCTTCCACGATAAGGTCTTCCAGCTTCTTTTCGCCCTTCAGCAGGTCCTTGATATTGTACCTGGTGGCCAGGTTCAGTATGACGTCAATGTTGCTTAATCCGAGGTCCGCATCAAAGACCATCACCTTTTTATTAAGCATGCTGAATCCGATGGCGAGGTTCGCCGTAATGTTCGTCTTACCGACCCCCCCCTTGCCGCTTGCCACGGCTATTGTCCTAACGGTCTTTCCTTCGGCGGTGTTCATTATGCGCTCCCAGTTCTTAAAATAAGATTTGTCAGTTGCCTGGTATCGACAAATTCAATATTCCCCGGCACTCTCTGCCCCGTGGTTATATAGGCGACGGGTTTCCTGTAAATGCAGCAGAGGTTGTATATGGAGCCCAGTTTCACGGCCTCGTCCGTCTTTGTAAAGGCGATATAATCCACGGGGAGGGACTTGTAGTGCCTGTAGGTGTCAATGAGGAAATCACAGTCGCTCGATGTGCTCAGCAGGAGTTGGGTCTCAATGGGCAGCCCGGCCCTGTACACGTCCTTCAGCCCGCTGATATACCCGCTGTCTCCGGGGTTCTGCCCGGTGGTGTCTATTAATATGACATCCCTGTCGGAGAATCTCTTTATGCTGTTTTTCAGGTTCTCCGTGTTTGAAACTATGTCAAGTGGTATGCCGATCATCCTCGAGTATATCCTTATCTGCTCCGCGGCCCCTATCTTGTAAGTGTCGATGCTTATCATCGCGACCCTCTTGCCCTGCTTTATAGCCATTGATGCGAGTTTCGCGATAGTGGTGGTCTTGCCCACACCGGTAGGCCCTATAAGCATTACTATCCTCCTGCCCGCCTGTGTCAGGACGTTGACGGAATCCGCCGCCTTACCGTCCGGAGGCGCCGCAGTATCGATATCGCCGGACATGATTGTTTCAATGTCCTCTATGGCGGCGGCCCTCTGCACGAGCCTGAGGGCGAATTCCTCTTTTATCGATCTCTCCTTCAGAAAGAAAAACATCTTTTTTCTGTCTTCCGGCAATTTAAGCTCAAAGCCGCTGTTTTTCATGGTCTCGATGCTCTGCCTCAGGCTCTTTATCTCCTGCTTCAGCTCAAAAAACTCCCCGGGGATCAATTCTGGCGGCGGCTTCACGGGCAACCCTCCGCTGCCGCGGTATGCAGCACCCGCACCCTGCGGCGGCAGCCCCCTGTACTCACTGTCAACAGGCTCCAGGTCGTAATCAACGGCTGCCGTCACCTCCACGTACGGCCTGCTCCCGTTCTTATCCTCCGAAGATAGGATCACCGCGTCCCTGCCCAGCTCTTTCTTGACCAGGGCAAGCGCTTCACTGAAGTTTCTTCCCCGTATCTTTTTAATTTTCATACTTCACCATCCCCCTGATATCCAGGTTTGTGGAAGGTATGATCTCCGCGCTTGAAATAACCACGATGGAAGCGGCTATCCCCTCCACGATCTTTCTCAGGTACCTTCTGACATTCGCGGAGCACAGGATGATAAGCTGCGAGCCCCTGAGCCTCCCGGAGGCGAGTATTGATTCAATACT
>JAADFS010000183.1 GCA_013152795.1 Deferribacteres bacterium | reverse complement strand
CCGAATCCTATGCCGGGTGAGACAGCCACTCCCGCGCTTTTTATGAGAAACTTTGAAAACTCCAGCGACCCCATGTTTTTGAAAGGCTCGGGTATGGCGGCCCAGACAAACATGGTGGCCTTCGGAGGTTCTATGTCCCACCCTGCTTTTTTAAGTCCCTGTATCAGTACGTTTCTTCTGCTCTCGTAAGTCTTTGCTATCTTTCCGACGCAGTCCTGCGGTCCCCTCAGTGCAATGATGCTTGCGATCTGGATGGGCTGGAACATGCCGTAATCAAGATAGCTCTTTATGGTTGTAAGCGCCCCTACAAGCTCCCTGTTGCCGCAGCAGAAGCCGACCCTCCATCCCGCCATCGAGTAGCTCTTGGTCAGTGAGAAGAACTCCACACCCACATCTTTCGCACCGGGCACCTGCAGAAAGCTGGGGGGCCTGTAGCCGTCAAACGTCAGGTCTGCATAGGCAAAATCGTGAAGAACGATAATGTTGTTCTCCTTTGCGAAATCCACCACCCTCCGGAAAAATCCGATATCAGTGCACGTGGTTGTCGGATTATGCGGGAAGTTGATAAGAAGCACCTTGGGCCTCGGCCATGCGGCCCTGAACTCGTTCTCCATGGTTTCAAAGAAGTCAGCGTCCTTCTGCACGGGGATGCTCCTTACATCAGCACCTGCAAGTATGAAGCTGTACGGATGTATGGGATATGCAGGTGCAGGGGTCAGTACAAGATCCCCCGGCTCTATCATTGCATAGGCAAGATGGGACAGTCCCTCTTTCGATCCGATGGTGATCACCGCCTCGGTTTCATGGTCGAGGTCCACGTCGAATCTCCTCTTGTACCACTCGCATATCGCAAGCCTCAACTGCGTTATGCCCTTTGAGGCCGAATACCTGTGGTTCTTGGGGTTCCTCGCCGCCTCAACGAGTTTCTCCACGATATGCTGCGGTGTCGGCAGGTCAGGGTTGCCCATGCCGAGGTCTATAATATCCTCGCCCTTTCTCCTTGCCTCCATCTTGAGGTGGTTCACAATGGCAAAGACATAAGGGGGGAGGCGTTTTACTCTCTTGAATTCATACATAGTGTCTCCCGTATAACGTGTATCTGCAAATTATTACATATTTCAAATATTTTTTCTAATAAGGCCTGCAATTTTCAAACATCAGCGATGCATCCATGGAGCTTCTTGTCAGGGGCGAGGCTGCAACCGCCCTGAAACCCATTTCAAGCGCCGTGACCCTGTACTGCTCGAATACCTCGGGGGTGATATACTCCACGACCGGGATATTATCCCTCCGGGGCCTCAGGTACTGGCCGATTGTGAGGAAGTCGCACTCCGCCTCTCTCAGGTCTCTCATAACCGACAATACCTCAGCCCTGCTCTCACCGAGGCCGAGCATTATACCGGACTTGGTCCTTATTTCAGGATAAAGTGTCTTCGCCGCTTTCAGGATATTTATTGATGTTGAATAATCGGCCATGGCCCTGACTTGCGGATACAGCGAAGGGACGGTTTCAACATTGTGGTTGAACACATCCGGAGCCGCCTGCAGGACAGTCCTCAGGGCTCCCGTATCCCCCCTGAAATCCGGTGTCAGCACCTCTACCCGTGTTGAGCCGTTGATCTTCCTGATCGCCTCCACTGTTGCAGCGAACTGCCCGGCACCTCCGTCAGGCAGGTCATCCCTGGTTACAGATGTGATAACCACAAAATCCAGTCCGAGGCCGGATACCGCCTCTGCCACTCTCGCGGGTTCACCGGGATCAGGGGGAAGCGGTTTCGATGAATCAACCGCACAGAAGGAGCAGTTCCTCGTGCACCTGTCGCCGAGTATCATGAACGCCGCCGTGCCCCGCGAAAAGCACCTCCCCTGATTGGGGCAGCGTGCCTCTTCGCAGACACTCGACAGGCCGTGTCGCCTGAGGAGTTTTTTGGTCTCATGGGCGCCTGTTGATTGAACCTTTATCCACTCGGGATGTCTCATGAAAATCGACTCCGTCAGATATTGCATAAAACAGGGCTGTTGAGCCTGCCGTAACACCCGTACAATGCGATGGATATTGAGAGCCAAGTGAGTGCGGGAGGGATTAACCGCGTGTGAACTTCAGAACAGCGCCGGTATGCCCTTCAGCATACTCGCCGGGGGAATCGCAGATAAAACTTTCCGGCAGGTTCACCTCCCTGCTGCCAGTAATTTAATGCAACATTAAGATTAACTGATTAGCAAATGGTTAGTCAAATCATTACCTGCACCCGGCTACCGCCACCCCCTGAAGAGCAGTCTCTTGAAATTCCAGAAATGAAGGAGCCTCACCGTAAAAGTGTTCTGGTCCACGTTAATGGCCAGCTCTTTTATTGCAGCGCGGTTTTTTGCAATCTCTCTATCGCGCGACCTGTCGAGACCGCCGTCCGCTATAAAGTGCTGTATTTTTTCGAGTTCCCCTGCATCAAGCCAGACGCCGTGCTTGCTGCACCTGTCGATTATCACCCCCGAGATCTTCCCGAAGTTTCTCCTGTTCATCAGTTTTCCGCACCGGACACACGGTATATATTCAACAGGCCCGCGGACAGGGTTTTTTATATATTCATCCCCGGTTTTCACCTTCCGGTAGACGGTCCTCTCCATTGTGGCCCTGCGGAATTCATCCCTGTCAAGCCACACGCCGTTGCACTGCGGGCAGATATCATATTCCTCCCCGTCGTCGGTGACGAGGAGTTCCAGCCCTACTTTACACCTCGGACATTCCGGGGTGAGAGAGCCGCCTGTTTCGTGCTGCTGGCCGCCGCAGTGGGGGCATATACTGTATCTGACATTCATGTTCTTGCCGCAGTGTTCGCATTTCTTTGTCTTCTTCGCTGCTTTTGAGGCGCCCATAATATTACCTTTTTCCGGCAAGTTGCCCTTACAGTGACAAAAAAACATCGCCGGCAGCCTCCCTTGCCCGTTTATGCAACATTATAAATGTTATCCTGTTTCTACGGCAAATCATGAAAAGTCTTTAATGCAGCAAATGTTTCAGGAGGAGATGATCCTTTTGACGAGCCTCAGATTGTCGCGGATCATTCGCGGATACAGAAACTCTTTCCTTACCTTTTCCCGTCCTTTTTTCCCGAACTCCCTGCGCAGTGGGCTGTCATTCAGGAGGCGGAGGAGGGAAGCGGCACAGCCTTCCACACTGCTCACCAGGAATCCCTGCATCTCTTCCGGTATCTGCGTCCTGATGCCCCCCACATTGCCGGCCACCACGGGCGTTTCCTTCCATAATGCCTCGGACACCACGAGGCCGAAGCCTTCCCTGATGGATTTCTGTATCACCACGTCCGCGGCGCGCTGGAAGGAGTTGACCTCCATGTTGCCCACACCCTCGAGATTGGTGAATACATATATATCAGGGTCCCTGGATGATTCCTCGTTGACCCTTGATAAAATCTCATAACCCTCGGGGTCGTCTCCGGCCAGAGAGCCGATCATTGCCAGTTGAACATCATTCTTTTCGCGCTTGACGAGTTGATAGGCCTGAATAACCCCGAGCGGGTCCTTCCACGGATCAAAACGCGACACCTGCACTATAAGCGGGCGTTTCAGATCAACCCCCGAGTTGGCAACGGCATTGCGGTAGACCTCGCCGGGAAGCTCCATGTTCTTGGAGCTGAAAGGGTCTATGGCAGGCAGAATATACTCCTGCACGCTTACCTTCAGGCCGGGCGGTACAAATTCCTTCAGTGTAAAGACAACCGCGTCATAGGATTCAACATAAGGTTTTATGAAATTCCATACCCCCTCATCAGGGGCGGAGCTGTCTATATGGCATCTCCATATCCACTTTCCCTTCTTGTGCTTGTTGAAATACCGCAGCGCCGCGGGCTGGGGGTCATGCACTATGAATACATCATATTCCGATGTGAGCAGTTCCGCGCTCTTCCGGTTGTGCCGGATGTAGATGTCCTTTATATCATCCGTAAGCTCGAATTCCTGCCCCTGGATGGCATTGTGAAAGGACTTTGTAATGGAAAAGAATTCCTGGTCCCCGTGTATGATCCTCCAGTCTGCCTGTACCCCGAGGGCCTTGAGAATTGGTATCTCCCGGGAAAGCAGCTCGGCCACCCCGCCTCCGAACGGGGTTGCATTAATATTGCATATACGGATACTGCTCAAATCCTTTGCAAGCTCCCGCAGCTCATCGATCATATCATCTCCGACGAGGGGACGGAAATTCTCTATCTGTGTCGAGGGGGCGCAGCAGTAACGCCCGATCTTGACCTGTTCAAGCATAACAACCTCCGTTACCTTACAGTGACATAAAAACATTGCCTGCGGGCAAGGGAGGCTGCCGGAAAAGCTTTATCTGCGATTCCTTAAGGAAATATATCAAGTTCCCGTGATTCGTGTCCGTTGTCCGT
>JAADFS010000182.1 GCA_013152795.1 Deferribacteres bacterium | reverse complement strand
GGAATAAAAGGCCTGAATTCAGCGGCGGCGGATTCTATCTCAGGGACAGTATCCCTGAACCTGTCAAACACCTCCCTCCTCCAGTATTTGGTGACAGGATACAATCCTTCCACTGCTGCCAGCACCCTGCTCCTGAACACGGAAGCAGCGCGGGCCCGGGCAAGCCTTTTCTTCCGCAGCCTGCGCCAGGCGATGTAACCGCCGAAGGAAACCGGAAGGAGTAACGCGGCGATTTTATAGAAGATATTATTGATGATGGTATCAGCCATTATCCAAACCTACATCATGCAACCCGCAACCTGCAACCTGCAACCCGCAACCCGAACTCCGAACTCTGCATCACCGTTTCTCCAGCAAACGCTCCAGGACCGCAAGCCTTCTCTTTGCATAACGCCCCAGCGCGGTGTCGGGTGCAACCCTCAACTGTCTCCTGTACTCCGCTATGGCAGGCTTAAGCTGATGAGTACGGTCATAGCTTATGCCGAGCAGGCCGTGAACCTCGGGATGTTCGGGAGCTGCGCGGGCGAAGTTCCTCAGATACGGTACAGCCCTGGAATATTGCCTCAACTGGAAATAGCTCTTTCCCAGTCCGAAATGCGACTGGGCGTGTTGCGGGTACAATTTGAGGCTCTTTTTGAACTCGTGGATTGCCTGTCCGTAGTCTTCTTCAAAATAACGGACCAGCCCCATTCCGTAAACCGACGGCTGATAGCCGGGGTCTATTGACAGGGATTTCCTGAAAAACTCTTCTGCCTCTTTGTAGTGTTGTGTCAGCCTTATCCCGTCGCAACGGACCTTGCCGTGCTTCATTCTGAAGGAGTATACGATCGAGAAATCCTGGATTCCCCCCTCCGGCCGTAATGAGAATTCAGGCTTGACGCGGCAGTAGTTTGCCTGCCGGAGCCTGATCAGACCGAGAAGGTTGTAAAAAGGCGCC
This sequence comes from Deferribacteres bacterium, assembly GCA_013152795.1. Lineage (GTDB taxonomy): Bacteria > Nitrospirota > Thermodesulfovibrionia > UBA6902 > UBA6902 > JAADFS01. The sequence continues at coordinate 3,478 of JAADFS010000182.1, read as the reverse complement.
TGGGAACTGTTCAGCCTGATCGCCTCCCTGACGGTCTTTTCGGCCTTCGCAAACTTTTTTTCCCTGTAATATTTCAGCGCCCTGTCATACCGGAAGTATATCCTGTTGACCTTTCTGATGCCCGCGGTCGCATTCCTGAAGACCCGGCCGAACCGGCCGTCTCCCTTTATCGTGTAAGGCGGCAGATTATCTATCATGGCCCGTATCTCGCTGATCCTGACCTCCTCCCTCGGGTGTGTTGAAAAAAGTTCGGCAATAAGGCTGTCTCCGCCGGCGGGTTTCCTGCCGAGCCGTTTGAGATAGTCATTTACGGTTTTCTGTAGTATCTTGTGCGCTGATATCGCCTCGTAGGGGTCATACCCCAGCATGGCCATGTATCTGACACCGAGCCTGTCCGCCTGGATTTCCTGCGCCCTGTCATATTTAAGAAGAAAGAGGCTGCTGCCTATTGCGCCGAGTGTAAGGAGGGTGTCTCTTTCGCTCCTGCCTTCAAGGACAGCGGCTCCGACTGCAAGCCCCAACTGCTGAAGTGTCATGCGCGATATTCTCTGGGCGGTATGCCGTGCCATTACGTGGCCGATCTCATGCCCCATAACCGCTGCAAACTGCGCCTCGTTCTCCATCGCGCTGAGAAGCCCCCTTGTAATTGCCACATAACCCGGCAGTGCAAATGCATTAGGGACCGAGGTATTCTGAATGTAAAACTTCATCGGCAGATACGGCCTCTCGGAATTCTCCCACAGCCTCTTTACAATCTTTTCAAGATACGATTCAAGGGCGGGATCATGGTACGGCCCCCCGAATTCCCATTTCAACGAAGGCGCAGCCTCTCTTCCTATCCTGAGTTCCTGGCTTTCGCTTACGAGCATCAACTCTCTTTCGCCCGTAACAGGGTTGACGGCACAGGAGGCAAGGGAAAAGACGAAAAGGATGAGAAGGAATCTGCCTGCCGATGATATAACGTTGTTGATCATAACCTGTTACATTTTATCTTAATTTCATGGCACCTTCAATACCGCCCCCCCCCAGAATCCAGAACTCAGAACTCAGAACCCGGCAGACTCCTCTGCCCCGCCGGCAGTAATGCCACTGTAAGCTAATGTTAAAGTTTTTCAGGCCGGGGGTCGATTATTAATGAAAGGGAATAATTTTATGTAACCGGAAGGTGCGGGCAGAATTAAGCGTGAAAGTTATAAACCGCGTTGAACACAAGGTGCTGCTGGTTGAAGCCAACAGGCTCGACCAGGCGGTTTTCCGGCAGGTAGTTGAACCGGAGGATTCCAGCTATAATTATTTCGTAGCAGGAAATGTCTCAGAGGCGAAAGCCGCGCTGGACTCGCAGGAATTTGATATCATAATCACGGATTATATCTTTGAAGACGGCACGGTCTTCGATATCCTGAATCTGGTAACCGACACACCCGTCATAGTTGTAACGGCGGTCGCGGATGAAAAGACCGCCGTTAATGTCATGAAAGCCGGCGCTTACGATTATTTAATAAAAGACCCCGCGCTCAACTACCTGATGATCCTGCCTGTAAAGATAGAAAACGCCATAAAACGCCGAAAAACGGAGAAAAGACTGCTGCTCCTGGAATCCGCGGTTGTCCATGCAAATGACGCTATCATAATTCTCGAAGCAAAGCCGTCATCCGACAGGCGTGGAAGGCAGATCATATATGTGAACGAGGCATTCACACGGATGACAGGCTATACCTTCGAAGAGGCCACAAGCAGGACCCTCAGGATGTTCAGGGGCCCCCGCACCGAGCTTGCGAAGCTGGACAAGATCCGCAGGGCACTTGAAAACTTCGAGCCTGTCAGGGTGGAGCTTATCAACTACCGGAAAGACGGCTCCGAGTTCTGGGTGGAGTGCAGCATAGTTCCGGTTTTTGATAAAAAAGGCAACTGCATGCACTGGGTCTCCGTACAGCGGGACATAACCGAACGCAAACTGGCCGAGGAAGAAAGGGAAAGACTGCTGGAGCAGATAGAGTCGATCAACGCGGACTTGACGGAACTGAACCAGGAACTGGAGACCATCGGAGCGGAAAGGACCATGAGCCTGATGGCGCTGACCGTGGCGGACAGGGTGAGAAATCCCGCTGCCATGATAGGGGGCAGGTGCAGGAGGATACTGGAGAAGGAAAACCTCACGGAGAGCCTGAGAAAAAATCTCCTGTATATCCTTGAAGGTGCGGAAGAACTGGACAAGATAGTAAGGGATTTTGAAAACTTTCTCAGGAGCAGGCAGTCTAAATTCAGACTCGAGGATATTAACAAGGTGGTCGAAAGCGTGGTTTCAGTTGTGGAGAGAGAAGCATCATACAAGGGGATAAAGATGACGGTAAATCTTTCCAACGAACCGCTGAGAATAAAAATGCAGAAAGACCTCCTGCGCGTGGCGATATTCCATGTTGTGAAGAACGCCATTGAAGCCACCTCAAAGGGGGGCAGCATAACGGTTGAGACATCCAGGGAAGACGATTATATAGTGGTTGCGGTTACGGATACGGGCGACGGGATTCCCGAAGAAGAGGTGGAGAATGTATTCAAACCGTTCTTCAGCACAAAAGAGTGCGGCTTTGGAATGGGCCTGCCCCTGGTGAGGCAGATAATCTCCGAGCATCTCGGGAGCCTGATCGTGGAAAGCAAGCCCGGGCACATGACTACCTTCAAGATGCTTTTTCCTGAAAGGTGGAAAGAGGAGAGGCTCGGCTGTTAGGCCTTATTACCGCACACCCTGCAGCCGGTGTCCCTGTGAATGGCCAGCTTTCTGAACTCCATGTCCAGGGTATTGAATGAAAGCATCCTGGACAACAGGGGCCTGCCGTATCCCGTGAGTATCTTTATTGCCTCTATGCTCATGAGGCAGCCTAACACGCCTGAGACCGCACCCAGCACTGGAAAACCCAATTCCTCCCATTCCGGGTTGTCCTCCGGATACACACAGTCAAGACACGGGGTAACGCCCGGGATGACATTGAACAGGTAGCCCTCCATGCCGTTCATGGCGGCCTCAACCATGGGTATGTTTTTCTCCACACAGGCGCTGTTCAGGACCCTGCGTTCATGAAAGTTAGGGCGCGCCGACAGGGCGACCTGCACGCCCTCAAGAAGGCGCGTGATGTTATCACCTGCTATCCTCTCATCGTATATCTCGATTTCCACATCCGGATTTATCTCCTCCAGGGTCCTTTTCGCCTGAACCGTCCTGCTCTTCCCTATCCAGGCGTGTTTCATCAGTATCTGCCTGTTCATGTTCGAGAGTGTCAGGTTGCCGGAATGGACAATGACCATCTTCCCGATGCCCGCAACCGCAAGATATACTGCGGCGGTTCCGCCGAGTCCGCCGATGCCCGCCACCAGGGCCGTTGATTCCTTCAATTTCCGCTGGTGTCCGGCATCAAAACCCGGCAGCATCATCTGCCTGCGGTATCTTTCCATCTCCGTGGGGGTTAATATTTTCTCCATAAAA
>JAADFS010000181.1 GCA_013152795.1 Deferribacteres bacterium | reverse complement strand
TATTGTTTATGCTGCATCCTGAAGCTTTCTGTTTAAACTATATGCTGTCTTTGCAGCCAATTCCGCGTTATTGTAAACGAGCTTAAGGTTCGCTTCCAGGCTTCTGCCCTCTGTCATATCCTTTATTTCCGCAAGCAGAAACGGCGTAATCTCCTTGCCCGTGATTTTTTTTGTTTCGGCTTTTTTTAATGCATCATCTATAATCCTGTCTATAAAAGCCTTGTCCAGAGAATATTTTTCCGGAATGGGATTGGCTATTACCATTCCGCCTTTAAATCCAAGCCTGTCCTGAGCAAGAATCACCTCCGCAATATCCTCCGGTGTATCCAGTCTGTAGTTTACCGGAATGCCGCTTTTACGTGTATAAAATGCGGGAAATTCATCGGTGCCGTATCCTATAACAGGCACGCCCATCGTCTCTAAGTATTCCATTGTAAGTTTGATGTCCAGGATGGATTTTGCACCTGCGGAAACCACTGCAACCTTTGTCTTTGCAAGTTCCTGAAGATCTGCTGATATATCAAAAGTCTTTTCCGCGCCTCTGTGCACTCCTCCGATTCCGCCGGTTGCGAATACTCTTATGCCTGCAAGCGCTGCACAGATCATGGTTCCCGCTACCGTTGTGGCTGCGCTTAAGTTTTTTGCAATAACTACCGGAATGTCCCGCCTGCTTGCCTTAAGTATCTCTTTTGACGAAGCCATGTACTCGAGTTCTTTGCCGGTTAAACCTATTTTTATTCTCCCCTTTATAAGGGCAATTGTAGCAGGTACAGCGCCGTTTTCACGAATTATAGATTCTACCTTTTTTGCCATTACGACGTTATCAGGATAAGGCATGCCGTGAGAAATAATAGTGGATTCCAGGGCTACTACCGGTCTGCCTTCTTCTTTAGCTTCGGAGACCTCTTCCGATATATCGAGCATATTAGGCTTTGATGTATTTTTTGTCTGTTCCATATCAAACTGCCTTCCTTTCCTTATATGTATGATTTATAGTGCCTCCGGTACTGCTACCGGAGACTTAAGAGTATCTGCAGCGGAAATACTTTTATTTTTTGTATTCTGCACTAAAGTATATCACACCTTAAAATACAATTATCTAAATTCTCCAGGTTTTCCGATGCGAGTGCAAGATACTATTCCTTATCAGGGAGTACAGTAGGTTATACTACCCTTTCTTTATATTCCGGATGCCCGAAGCTTAAATAGCGAAAGATGCAAAGGGATGATAAACTACCGGGCGTCTGCTCATCCTTCCGGTTTCGCTGTATCGTTGTTGTTATGTTTAAACGGCAGAATGCCGGCCATCTCGCCGATAACGTTTACGAGCTCGGTATTTGACGGAATAACGATCTTCGCATTCGCCGAAAGTGCAGTTTCGACCGCCTTGAGTCTTCTGAGCAGCTGTGCATTGCCAACGAAGTACTTTTCCGCAGCTTCATTGACGAGCTTGATTGCCTGTGCTTCGCCTTCGGCTTCGAGGATCTTTGCCTGCCTAACCCCTTCGGCCTTTTTGATTTCGGCTCTTCGCGCTCCGTCCGCCATCGTCTCGGTAGCTGTCGCAAAGTCGATCGCCGCAACCCGTTCGTTCTCGGCCTGCACCACTTTGTTCATCGTCTTCTGCACATCATCGGGCGGTTCGATCTCCTTTAATTCCGTTCTGACGATGTCGATTCCCCAATCAGCGGTTTCTCCGAGCAGCGTCTGGTGGAGTTCATTGTTAATTTTCCCGCGTTCGCTGTTCGCAGACATCAGCGTCATCGTGCCGATGATGTTACGCAGAGTCGTGCGGGCAAGGTTGACGATCTGATACCGGTAATTGTTGACGCTGTACTGGGAGTTCTTTACGTTCTCCTCGTCACTCTTGACTTTGAAATAGACCTGTGCATCGACACTCGCGTTGAGCTTGTCGCTGGTGATGATTTCCTGCGGATCCGCGTTTATCATCACCTCGGTGATGTTGATCTTGAACATACGGTCGATTACCGGAATAATCCAGTTAAAACCGGGATTGGCGTAGCGGTGGTATTTCCCGAGGCGTTCCACCAGGCCCCGCCTTGTCGGCCGTATAATCCTGATCCCGCTCAGGATTATCACGAGGACAACAACAATACCAGGAAAGATCCAATAATAGTACATACCAATTCTCCTTGCCCGATTCAACGGGCTTTTATGCAGCTGGTAGCTACGGCAATTGACATGTTGCAGTTGCTCGCCGAGACGACGCCTCTTTTACGCTAAATTAAACGATAGGAAAAACTAATGAAAGTTAAAATCAATGTCAAGGAAAAAAGGGCAAAAAACGCTGAGACCGGGATTTAACGAAAGGAAACAGATGTATGATTTGCAAGGCATAGATACAGCAGAAAAATTGTTTTTGAATGATATATCCGGACACATCATACAATCTATCCGGTTGCTGTTTTTGTATTTTCTATCCCCGCCTGTTGCAAAAGATTATTGGGTTAACTATAATTAAATAATGGTGGTGTAGTTTAAGAGCAGACAATTCTTAACTTTTTCTTCGTGTTGATATTATACCGGAGTGCGGGAAAGAGGAGTAATCCGATGAAAAAATCCTTGCTTGTTATCGCGTGTGCGGTAGTCTTTCTGCTGATATCAACCGCCGTTTTTGCGCAAAACGACATCACGAATCTCTACTCTCCCTCCTTTTTGGCTGCCGGTGAAACATCAGCCGGCCTTTCCTCTCCATATGCCGATCTGCTTAATCCCGCCGCATCCGGCGGTGTACAGCGCAGTGTTTTCGACATCAACTACATCGGGTTGGCCGGCTTGGGGAGCACAAGCGGTTGGGGAAACATCGTTAATAGCGGGCTAACGATCCCGACTCCGGTCGGTGTCTTTACCGGAAGTGCACACTACATTGACAGCACCTTTCCGGCTTTGAACATAGGGTCGATGGGAATGTTCAGCCTGTCTTTCTCGAAGGATCTCTATCCGAAACTATACGTTGGAGCGGGGTTGAATTTAGCCATCGGAAGCGATTGGGGCCTGGGGCTCGATCTCGGCTTCATTAATCTTCCCGGCGATCTCTGGATCCTGAAGGACTTTAGGTGGGGAGTTGCGTTACGCAATCTCGGCAAGGGATATGCATCGCCCGGAGGGGCCCTGGCAGCCGGTGTCGGAACTGTGCCTCCGGCTTTTACTCCGGCCGTCGGCGCCTCATTTAAGGTACTAAAAACTCCGGATTTTTCACTGCAGTTCGATCCCGGCTTAAGCTTTCCCTCCTTTCAGGATGTCCGGCTCACTCTGGGAACCGGCTTTACATACCAGGACCTTTTGCATGTCAATGCGTCGTACGTCATGGATCTTGTCGATATTCTAAAAGGGACGGCGAGGAATATCCCGTTTAACTTCGGTGTGTCAGTCAACCTGAAAACCGATATCAAAAAGAACATTAACTTCCTGGGCATAACCAGGAACCGATGGAATACCAGCACGGTAAGGCTGTCGACGGCCGTTGCTCCCCTTCAGAACGGAGTTTGGGCAGGCGGCCTTGGTGCCGGCCTGATTCTCGGAAAACACGACCGCACCCCGCCGGTTATTGTTATCGACCCGCCGCCCTATATCTCGCCGAACGGAGATGGGATTCTCGACGATCTGCCTGTGAGTCTGAAGATTTCCGACCGGCGGTATATCGAGGGATACAAGCTCGTTATCGAGAACAGCCAGGGCAAGGCCGTCCGCACGATCGGCGGTTCCTATACCGGTCCAAAGAGCAGTGGTTTCAGAAATTTTCTTGACAGGCTCTTTGCGGTCAAGAAGAGCATCCCTGTCCCGGACAAGATAGTATGGGACGGCAGGGACACCGGGGGACTGGTAGTCCCGGACGGCACCTATCACTATTATGTCGAAGCGTGGGACGACAACGGAAACGTAGGAAAGAGCAAGGTCGAAACGGTAATCGTCGATGACACTGCACCGGACGTGACGGTGAGCATGCCGTACAATCAATTTTCGCCGAATGGAGACGGAAAGAAGGATATCCTCATTATTGACCAGCAGGGCTCGCCGGAGGATCTCTGGAAAGGAGAATTCGTAAATGCCGCAGGCAAGGCAGTGCGTTATATCGAATGGAATACCGGCCGGCCGACGGGATTCACCTGGGACGGTAAAGACGGCAACGGAGCAGTGCTGCCGGACGGGGTCTATACCTATCGGATATCCAGCACCGATCGTGCCGGCAACACCGGATCCGCGGAGTTGAAAAACATCGTGCTGAACACTCAGGCTACACCTGTGAACCTTACGATGGATAATACTGCCTTCTCACCAAACGGCGATGGAATCAGGGACGATGTCACCTTTACACTGGATGTTCCGGTCAGGAATGGCATCGAACGATGGTCACTTGTTATCAAGGATACTAATGGGAGAGCTGTAAGGTCCTACACGGGAACAACGGAGATTCCGGCAACG
>JAADFS010000180.1 GCA_013152795.1 Deferribacteres bacterium | reverse complement strand
GACCGGATACAGGAAAAGCTGTCACAGCCGTTTGACCTGGACGGACAGGAGGTGTTCAGCTCCGCAAGCATAGGCGTAACCTTCAATGCAACCGGCTATGATAACCTGGAGAACATATTGCGCGATGCCGATATTGCAATGTACCATGCAAAATCCAACGGCAGCGCCCGCTATGAGATATTCAATACAGGGATGTACAGAAACGTATTCGCCCGCCTGAAGCTGGAGACCGATCTCAGGCAGGCGATCAAGCAGAACGAATTCTGTCTTCACTACCAGCCGATTGTATCCGCGGAAACAGGCAGGATTACCGGTCTTGAGGCCTTACTGAGGTGGCGGCATCCTGCCAAGGGCCTTGTTTATCCCGGTGAATTCGTCCCCGCGGCAGAGGAGACAGGATTAATTGTGCCTATCGGCAAGTGGACACTTTACGAGGCGTGCCGGCAACTACGCATATGGCAGAAGCGATTCCCGCTGAATCCGCCCCTCACAGTGAGTGTGAATATATCCAGCAGGCAGATGCTGCCTGACCTTATCAAGTACATAAAAGAGGTCATACGCGATACGGGCATTGAACCGAGCACCCTGATTCTCGAGATTACGGAGAGCATGATCATGGAAAACGCCCAAACCGTGGCCCCCCTCTTCCTGCAGTTGAAAGACATAAATGTCAAGCTGCATATTGATGATTTCGGCACCGGATATTCATCCCTGAGCTACCTCCACCAGTTTCCCGTGGATGTGTTGAAGATCGACCGTTCTTTTGTCTCAAGGCTCGGTTTCAATGGAGACAATATGAAGATCGTCAGGGCCATAGCCACCCTCGCCCACAGCCTGAACATGGACATAATTGCAGAAGGCGTGGAGACAGAGGACCAGATTGAGCAACTGAGGTCTCTCAACTGCAAATACATGCAGGGATATTTTTTCTCCAGGCCGCTGAACTGCAGCGAGACCGAGCGCCTCCTGCGCCGGAACCGGTTCAGTCTGGCGGTGCCGTACGCTGTCTCCCGAAATTAAAACTCCCTCTCTATAGCCCCTGTTTCTTCAACGAGCTCGGGTCTGAATTCGCCGGGCTTGCGGCCGAAACAGGTTCCGAGGGTCTCATGAAATGCAATGGTGTTCAGGTCCACAAGCCTCTGCTTTATGACCTCCGCCGTGGGCTTATATGTTATTTTCGTGCCCCTTACCTTGATGACCGTATTGCCGCCGAGCCCCCGCATCAGCAGGACCACCGCCGCCGCACCGACTTCCCTGCCGAAGTTGACATCATATGCCGAAGACGCGCCGGAGCGCACAAGGTGACCGGGTGTCACCTCCCTGATCTCGGGAAGTTCGTAAACACCTGAAACCAGTATCCCGTTTCTCTTCATGAAGTCCTTCATTTCAGGGTCGTTTTTCATTAAGGCTTCAAGTCTCTTCCTGACATATTTACCTGCGCCGGCCAGTTTCTTGTGTCCGAAGGCGTCCGTGCCTGCGCTTTCGTCAACAATGATTTCCCCCTTGGAGTCTTTCATGCCTTCGGCGGCAACGATTGTGTATGTCCCGGCCTTGACGTCACTGTTTTCAACACGTGAAATAAACCTCTTTTTCATATGTTCATAAACCACATCGAAATCAACCGGTATCTCGGGGATAAGGATACAGTCGGCGTCACCGCCTATGCCGCCCCTGAAAGCGGTGTGCCCCGCATACCGGCCGAACGCCTCGAGCACTATCACCCGGTTGTGTGTGGAGCCTGTGGTCTTCAGTTCCCTGATGAACGCCGCTATCCTGTTGATGGCCGAATCCCCGCCCACGCTGTATGACTGCAGGTCGAGGTCCATTGTCTTCGGCGCGTGCACGCATGCAATTCCCCGTTCGGCAAGGTCGACTATGACACTGCCCGTGTCATCGCCGCCGCTTATCACGAGGCCGCCGATATTGAATTTGTCAAGCCCTTTCTTGATCCGGTCATACTTGTTTTCATCATCTATTTTTTTGATCTTCACCCTTGAATTGCCCGCCTCGGAGCCTGCCATCTCGGCCCTGATGAGGTCGAGCCTCCCGGGCGTCAGGACGGTGACACTTTCAGCGTCGATGAGATTATACAGGCCTGCATAGCCGTTCGGGATTATGACTGTTTCAATGCCCATGGAGTGGGCCATCTGAGCGGCCCCCTTGATCACGGCATTGAGCCCGCCGCAGTCTCCACCGCTTGTTATTACGCCTATTCTCTTGATATCCATAATTAATCCACCTCCTTATTTTTGCAGTTGCATTATAACCTTACCTTACAGTGGCATAAAATACCGGTGTTCATAGGGTGCAGTTGTCAGGGTGCAGGGTGCAGGAAAAAACATAAGATTTCATTCTGCACCCTCTGCCCGTTTATGCGTTTTAAAGCGTTCCCTTTGTCGACGGCACGCCGCTGCTCCCGGCGTGGATTTCCACCGCCGAGTGCAGGGCCCTGCCGAATCCCTTGAATATCGCCTCGAAAATGTGGTGCGGGTCCCTGCCGTAAAGAAGCAGTATATGCAGATTCATTCCCGCATTGTTTGTAAGCGACCTGAAGAAGTCCTCAAAGAGTGAGACCCCCATACTCTGTACCTGCATGCCGCCCCTGGGAAGCCTCACCTTGTAAACCAGGAACGGCCTTCCGCTCAGATCAACGGCAACCTGCGCCAGGCTTTCATCCATCGGTGTCAGGGCCTCGCCGTACCGCCGTATCCGCAGTTTTTTGCCGAGGGCCTTTTTAATCGCCTCACCCAGGACAATGCCGAGGTCTTCCATCAGATGATGATAATCGATCTCGATGTCGCCCCTTGCCTGAACGTTCAAGTCCATATGACCGTGCTTTGACATAAGGCTGAGCATATGATCAACAAAGGGGATGGATGTATCTATCTTGTAATCACCCTTGCCGTCCAGATTCAGGCTGATCTTTATATCCGTTTCACTTGTCTTTCTTACAACTGCGGCCTTTCTCGGCATTGAAATCCTCCCGGTATTCGATATTACATTTACATTACAGTGGCATAAAAATACCGCCTGCGGGCAGGAGAGCCTGCCGGTTTATGCAACATTAAGGATTACAGCAACTGCCTCAGCGCCTTCAGGAAAGCGGTGTTCTCTCTCGGTGTTCCTATGGTCACCCTCAGGCATCCATCGAATATGCCCTTCATATTCCTCACAAGTATGCCCTTGTGAAGCAGCCCTTCGTAAATTCTGTCAGCGGCATTCCTGTTGGCGGAGACACTTCCTGCGTTGCCGCGGATTCTAAACAGTATGAAGTTCGCCTGCGATGGATACGGCTCTATGCCCTCTGTCTTTTTCATCTCCTTGAACAGCCTTTTCCTTTCAGAGACCACGGAACGGATATAGGAGCGCATCCGTTCCCTGTTCCTTAAAGCCGCTACCGCCACGTGCTGCGAGAGTGAATTGAGATTAAACGGCAGCCTGACCTTGTTTACCTCGTTTATAATATCGGCACCGGCCATCATAAAGCCCACCCTCAGGCCTGCAAGCCCTATCTTGCTCAATGTCCTCAGAACAATAAGATTTCCGTATTTTCCCAGCAGGGGCAGAAATTCGTTCCTGCCGGAGAACGGCTGGTATGCCTCGTCAACCACCACCATGCCTTTTGACGCCTTTATTATCTTCCATATCCTGTCCGATGAGAAACGGTTGCCCGTAGGGTTATTGGGAGAGCTCAGGAATATCAGTTTCGGTTTCCGCTTTTTTATAACTCCCAGAAATCTCTCCGTATCAAGATCGAATTTCTCATCAAGGGGTATCTCTATCCCGGTCTCATTCAGGGCCTGTGACAGGATGCCGTACATTGAAAAAGTCGGAACAGGGTATGCTGTCGGCCCTCCGAATGTTGCGATCAGGTTATAGATCAGCTCATCTGAACCGTTTCCATGAAGAATGTTTTCGGGTTTTACCCTGAATTCCCTCGCAACAAGGCCCCGCAGCGTCTTTGCCTCAGGGTCGGGATACCTGTTGATACGCACGGACCTTAACACACTGAATCCGTAAGGGCTCTCGTTTGCATCCAGTTTGACCCTACATGGTATTTCCTCCGCCCGGTATGCCTTAAGGCCCCGTATGTTCGGCTTTACCAGTCTTCTTATATTCATTGTGGAAAATTATAACACAAGTATCAGGCATCAAGACAGGTTGTCGGGAAATTCCGGGCCGGCCGGCAAGGCTATTTTTCGAGGCCTGTGAGGAACTGATAAACACATTCAGGAAGTTCCCTGCTGTAGCCGCCCTCAAGTACTGCAAAGGCGGGTCTGTTGAGAGCAGCAAGCATCCTGCCTATTTCCAGGTATGTTTCCGGCTCCAGCGCAAGGTTTGTTAACGGGTCGCCCCTGTATGAGTCAAAGCCGGCCGAGACTGCCAGCAGCGCGGGATCAAATCTCTCCACTTCCTTGAGGGCCTTTGCAAATACAGAGAGATACTC
>JAADFS010000179.1:3179-7627 GCA_013152795.1 Deferribacteres bacterium | reverse complement strand
AGCGCGGGCACGACATGCTGTATATCTGTTATGACAACGAGGCTTACATGAATACGGGCATTCAGCGCTCAAGCGCCACGCCTTTCGGGGCGAATACCACGACATGTCCTGCGGGAGAGGTTATACCCGGCAAGCCGCAGAACAGGAAAGACCTGACAAAAATAATGGCGGCGCACAATATCCCCTATGCAGCCCAGGCGTCCCCCGGACACTGGATGGACCTGATGAAGAAGGTGAGAAAGGCCTTTGAGATAAAAGGCCCTAAATTCATAAACATCATTGCGCCGTGCAACCGCGGCTGGCGGTCCAGGACGGATGATGCAATAATGCTGAGCAAGCTGGCGGTCGATACCTGCTACTGGCCTTTATACGAGATAGAAAACGGCGTGACGAGGATCACGGTCAAGCCCAAGGAGAAGAAACCCGTCACCGAGTTCCTCAAAGGCCAGGGAAGGTTCAAGCACATGTTTGCACCCGGCCATGAATGGATGCTTGAGCAGGCACAGGAATATGTCGACAGGGAGTGGGAAAGGCTTCAGAAGGAAGCAGCGTTCTGGGCAGAGGAAGAAAAGGCGGAATAAATCTTAATGCCGTATAAACACGGCATGAGAGATTGCCGGAAAAGTTTATCTGTGATACCTTATTTATATTAAGGGTTTCCGGCTGGCTCTCATGTTCGTTTATACGGCATTAATCCAATCTCCCTGTACAACGCCTCCATTCTTGCAACGTGTTTCTCAAAGGTGAATTCCCCCGCAAGCCGTCTCGCATTTTCACCCATTAATCGCAGTTGATCCCTGTTGTCCGTAAAGAACCGTATCTTTTCCGCTATTGCTTTTGAATCCTCCGGCCCGTTAACAACGAAACCGTGAACGCCGTCTTTTATTATCTCGGCCGCGCCGCTCTGTTTTGTCGTTACAACGGGAAGACCGCTTGCCAATGCCTCGAGATGGACATTGCCGAAGGGCTCATACATCGTCGGAAAGACAAATATATCCGCGGCGGCATAGTATTTATGAATTTCCTTTTGGGGCCCGCAGAATATGATCCTTTTCATCCCTTCACCCCTGAACCTTTTCCCGGAGCCCTTCCCGACGATCATCAGCGAAACAGGCCCGGACACGGACTCAACGGCCTCAATCAGGTATTTCACACCTTTTCTTTCAAAGCCCGAGCCCACAAAGAGCACAACAAAATCCGTATCGGACAACCCGTATTTCCGTCTTATCACGCCCCTGTACTTTGCCCTGTTCCGCGGGTCGAACCTTGCGGTATCCACGCCGTTGTAAATGACCTCTATGTCGGAGGAATCAACACCGTAGTTGTCCGTGATATTCCTCCTGACAAGTTCTGATATGGCTATGATCTTCCTGAACCGGTGGAACCCGAAAATACAGCGCTCCAGGACGAGTATGAGCCAGTGGTATGGGTTAAGCACAATGGACGCCTTCCCCGCCGTGCCCGTCCTCTTCCATCTCTGCCTCAGCCACTCTATATGGCATCCGTCGCCTGCACGGTAGATGTCCTGAAAGAGTGTCTTGTCATGGGTCTGTATTATGTCGAAATGCTTTCTCCGCCTTTTCAGCAGAAAAAAGGAAGAAAGCGCAAATGAAAGGTCCCTGAGGAATGAGATGAACGTGACGGCGGGAACCCTGTGGAAATGTACGTTCCTCTGCTGTTTATCGGCCTGCCACTTAATTGCAAATATATGTATCTCGTGGCCTTTGTCTGCAAGGTTCTCAATGAAGCTGCTCGAAAAACCCTCCGCACCTCCGTGAAAGGTGTATTTCTTTCTAATTATGGCGATCTTCACTTTTCATAACTTCATCAATAGCCTTTTCCAATAGTTCCTCAGCCTTTTCAACGAAATCCTCGGCCCTTTTCAGGGAATCACCGGCCTCATCATATCCGATTTCAATATAATCTCCATAGTCAGAATCTATTCTTCTTGCCTGGATGCTCCGGAAGGTCTCACCGAACTCTTTCGGCAGAAGTCCTGTTCTTATAAACTCCTTTGAGAGCATTGTCTTTACCCCCTCGTGAGTCTCCGGATCAATACCGCGTAATGTCAACAGGGCCCGTGAGGCGGTTAACACAGCGTAATAGCTTCTGTTCACCGAAGATTCATAGGATTTGGTACCAAGAAGGTTCGAAGAATCCTGAATAAATCTTTTTGCCTTTTCTATTCTGTAGCGGGCAAGCTCAATTTTGTCCTCTATCTTCAGCGTCATAAAGCAAGATGCCTTCCCTTTCGACATTTCTTATAAAGCTGCTATTGAGTTTTCTATTCATTGCGTACTCGCTGCTTGTAAAAATGACGGGCGAGATCGGCACATCATACTCAAGCTCTATCTCATGAAGAATGTGTATGATCCTGTCTTTTAAACTTATACTGTCAATAACAAGCAGCAAATCCATATCGGATGAGCCTCTGAAATCTCCACGCCTGCGGGACCCGAAGAAATATATCCTTTTAACACCGGTAACGCCTGACAGTGCCGAGGTGATTTTCTCCAGTGCCATGATTTCCGAATGTGAAGCCAGTTTATTATGGATTACTCTGGGCATGACTAAAGTTTAAATCATATGTGATCTTTTCTGCAATCGATATTTATTGCCCTGCCGTGCAGTCCTGACGTATTCCGTGGAAGGTGCGTTTTTTAATTATCCCTTATTCTCTCCAATGCCCCCGGCAGCCATTCCCAATCCGAGCACTACAGCAATATGCTGTAATCGAAACATGCTCTCCAGTTGTGCATGTATGACATAATTACCCACAAAAACAGACACACACGCTATAAGCACATAGCTTTTTATCCCTTTTGATTTCAACGCCTCTTTCCAGAATACCCTTATCGTCGTCAATATAAGCAGCAAAAATGGGATAAAACCGACAATGCCCTGATGAAACAGGACAGTGAGAAACAAATTGTGTTCACCTTTTGGAGGGGCCTTTTTATACGGTGTGTTCAAAAATGGCTCATCCTGGCGATAAAATCGTTCTCCGTATCCCCATCCGAATACAGGCCTGTTCAGTATTGCATAAAAAGCCGCACCCCAGAGTTCTGTCCGTTCGTTAAAGGTGACCAGTTCTGTTGATGTGTTGGCTATTCTTGTTCTGACATCCGGGAACATGACATAAGAAAAAGACCCGAGCAAGAGAAAAATTATCACTAACAATGCCGCGATTCTTTTGAAACTGTATCCTTTTGTCCTTGAAAGATACAAACACCATACGAAAACAATACCGACAAACGCTGCATATCCACCCCTTGATGTGCTTAGCACAAGGGCAAGAACCGACAAAATATACAAAATGATTAAACCGGCTTTCAATGCAGGTTTATGCAACAGGAGGTACAAAATAAACGCAAAGGGCAGGAGCGTATTAATATATCCCGCAAATCTGTTATGCCATGCATGCAACAATACCGTGTCAGGTTTCAGCATGGGGATATCATGATAAATATAACTGTAATAGCCTATAAAAACAATAAACGTTATAGTAAAGAAAATTGTATAAACCGCTTTTTCAAGTCGTGCCTTATCAGCCATAACCGTGGCAACAACGGGGAAAAGCGATGCAAATTTCAAGGGGTCTCCCTTGAGCTCTTTAAGTGAAAATAAAGGATCCAGTGAAAATATCACGGAAAAGACAAAAGTCGCTAAATATATCCAGCATAATCGCGGGAGGATTCCCTTCAGAATATAAAGTTTTTTTCTGTACCTGAAAGTCAGCAACCAGAGACCGAGATTCCCGAAAATGATGATGTTTCTGATACCTTCGCCTTTGGAAAGGAACATCAAAAATATGTATACATAAATTCCATATTCTATAATCCTATCTATTATTTCAAACCTGTTTTTCATTAAGAAACAGCTTGTTTTTTTAGTTGCGTTAAAAAGTCGCCGACAGGCAGGAGAGCCTGCCGGAAAAGTTTATCTACGTAAAACAGATGAGAATACCCGGTAAGACATATCAACGTCTTTCGGAACATCACCTGCAGCGAGGACTCTTGTCATCCTGAACTTGTTTCAGTATCTTCCTGCAGCCAATCAAGGAAAATCATGGAATCGACAAAATATACATTCAGGTAATCACCGGATGGCTAAACGGAGACATATCTGCAACGTCCGGTCGCCTTATAAAGATTTTACTGCGGTCTCTTTCCGGCCGTTCATGCAACATCAAGGTTACACATGGTTTTCAATTATCTTCATCATCTGCCTCATTCTCATTTCATAGGTATGTTCTCTTAACACGCGCTGTTTTCCGGCTTCAGCGATCTTTTTTCTGAGATCATCATTTTCAAGGTAATATTTTATCATATCAATCATTTCGTCTTGGTTATGAAAGGTGACGATTTCTTTTCCGGGCTCCAGGATATCCTCTATCCCCTCGACATGCCGGCACATGTAAAAGGCACCGCAGCCCACGGCGATATACA
>JAADFS010000179.1:0-3173 GCA_013152795.1 Deferribacteres bacterium | reverse complement strand
TCTCGCTCATTGATTTGCGCACATGCGGCATTGCATCGAATCCGAGATATATCTTTGACAGTCTTGCTATTTTTGCATGTTCCTCGCCCCACACAAACCTTCCGCCGTAGGACCTGCCGAGCCTCCCTAAAAGCAGCGGTATGGTGGACAACTTCCTCGGCAGTCTAGGCCCCCACCATTTAAGTTTAAAGCCGCTGTCAATGACTGACTTAAGGTATTGTCTTCTCGGAAGATATTGCCGTTTGGAACCGAGGTTTCCGACAAAGGTGACATCAGAGGAGTAAAGTTTTTCATCTTGGTCTGTAATCTTGCCTATCTGAAAGGAAGAAGGTTCAAATGCCTGTGACAACCAGTAACTATGAGGGTTTACTTGTCTGAACTCTTCCACGAGACCTTCTGACATGGTAAAAAAAACATCACATGCCCTCAGATATGGCAGCAGCCATTCAGGTATTACGGGGTCAGGGTACCACATGATGACTCTTGTATCCCTTCTGAATTCCTCAAAGGTCTCTGCCGGAAGCTCGTCTTTCAAATGAAGAATAAAATCCGGTCTATGTTTTCTTATTAATTTCAGTCCACTTTCAGCGGGATTATTAGAGGAGTCTGTATTGAATGGAATGACGGTGTGACCGTTTTTCTCGAGGCCTGCTTTATAATACCATCCGCTGTTCCACTGCTGACTCAGCTCTGTTGTCAAGACAATTTTATAATGTTTCATGCAAGCACATCTGTTAAACCGGGTTATCCAAAAAATTCACTGCCTTTTCAAATACATCATCCGGCATTATTGAGTCAAGACAGTGCTTTCTTTCCAGGCATCTAAAAAGAGTTGTTCCACATTTGCAAGCCGCCTTCAAAGCTGCGCTCCGTGATTTGTCCTGATGCCAAGGGCCCCATTGTTCCAGGTATCCCGGCCCGAAAATAACCACCAATGGACGATTCAAATATGATGCAACATGTGCAGTGCCGGAATCAACACTGATAAGCAGATCGGATCGTTCGATAAGTGCACATAACTCTCCAAATGAAGTCCTGTTGACCAGGGACAAGGCCTGCTCTTTCATTTTTTCAAGTATCCTCTCTGTTTGTTCCTTTACGATATCACCCTTCCCCACAATGACAATCCTGACATTTCGCTCTCTGATCAACCGATCGCAAAGCACCGCAAAAAAATCAGGTGACCAGTTCTGTGAGTGTTTGCTGCCGCTTGGCGATATTAGAACCAACGGTCCAGGACCATCTGCAATCAATGCTGAAATCCTTTCTTTTTCAGACGGGTTGATCCAGAGCGTCCAGCTATCGGTATCACACTTCAGAGAGCCTAACGCATTCAAGACCTTAAGATTACGTTGGACATCGTGATCCGCATATGAATACCTTTCGGTATCCGTAAAATATCTGTACTGCCAGCGGTGTTTCAGACATACGCCTCTCAATGATTCAGGAAGTACGCCGACAGCAAACTTGATTTTGTGTCTCTTCTTTAAAACTATCCATCCCGCATCCTGAGAAGAAGTTATCATCAAGTCAAAGGATGTCCCGCTATCCAGTCTCTTCCTCTTATGACTGTCTATAACGATGAGTTTTACCCAGGGGATTCGTTCGGCAACCGGCAGTCCGTCCCGGTGACAGAGCAACGTTATTTCGGCTGACGGGAAAAGCTTCCGGACACACAGGACGGTAGGAAGAAATGTCAGCATATCTCCTATCTTCTGGCACCTGACCAATAATATACGCCCTATCTTTTCTCCCTGAACAGCCCGCCGCAGCTCGTTCTTCTCATCAGAGGCGGATCTGATCCATCTCATTGCCTGCCTCCAACTGCCCGCTGTTCAACATGTATGCACCTCTAATTCAAACTCTTTCTGTTTTATTAAATCCTGCATTGTGTTCCTTACAGTGGCATAAAAATACCGCCAGCGGGCACGAGAGCCTGCCGGAAAAGCTTTATCTGCGATACCTTCAGGGGTAACAGGACACCCCCTCCCCGGCCCTCCCCCGTCAAGGGGGAGGGGGTTCGTTCTGCACCCTGACAACTGCACCCTGCACCCTATTCTGTTTAAAATCCCATCGCTTTATAAAGGTTTTACGGCAGACTCCTCTGCCCGTTTATGCAACATTAAGGTTAACAAAAAGGTTAATTATATATGCCTAATAATCGGGTGTCAAACCATTCATATCCTGTACATCCTCCTCCACAACTCA
This sequence comes from Deferribacteres bacterium, assembly GCA_013152795.1. Lineage (GTDB taxonomy): Bacteria > Nitrospirota > Thermodesulfovibrionia > UBA6902 > UBA6902 > JAADFS01. The sequence goes on along the minus strand of JAADFS010000179.1, from coordinate 965 downwards.
AGCACCATTATCAGCCATAACTGCTCGGATATGTTGATCTCCGTCTTTCCGAAGCGTTCGATCAGGCCGTGTATCTGCTTTAACTCAAAGACATCCCCTGATACAAAATCCCTTTCAGAGAATATTTCATGGAGAAGGTCCGTGTTTTCCCTGAACCAGTATTTGATGGGCGGGCTGAACCCCATCTTTTTCCTGTGTATCAGTTCGCCGGGAAGATACTCCGCAAGGATGCTCTTAAGGATATGCTTGCCGCCGTTTTTAAACTTATATTCCGGCTTCAGCAAGTTGGAAAATTCAACCAGTTTATAATCCACAAACGGATTCCTGCCCTCCACCGAATGTGACATAAGCGCAAGATCGGTCTTTGCAAGTATGTAATCCGGCAGATATGTCCGGAGGTCAATCCATATAAATCTCTCGATCGTATCCCGGATCCTGTTAAAATCACCTAAATCCCCCAAAAGGCCCTCCAGGGAAAAGCCCCTGACGGCCCTGTACATATCCGGCGCCATTACATATCTCTTGAAACTGTCGCTCATCCCGTTGAATCTGAGAAGGTACGCCCCCCAGTATCCCGCAGATATATCCTCGGCGATTCTCTGCAACTTTCCCGTAAATGTCCTCTTATTGATTTCAGGGGGCAGTCTTCTGATGAAACCTGCGTTCATGCGGGGAAGAAAATCCAGTATCCTTCCGCGGGCATGGATAAAGTATCTCTTGTAACCGCCGAGCAGTTCATCACCTCCATCCCCGGAAAGGACCACCTTTACATGCGCCGAGGTAAAGCCGGAGAGGAAATAAGTAGGGATATACGAAGGGTCTCCGAAGGGCTCATCCAGGGAACTTATTATTTTCCGCACGTAATCATACGACAGTGCCGGGATGCTGAACTCGTGATGGCTTGTGCGAAAGAGCCGCGAGACGGTCTTTGCGTATTCCGATTCATCATAGCCCTGCCGGTCGAA
>JAADFS010000178.1 GCA_013152795.1 Deferribacteres bacterium | reverse complement strand
CAGGTCATAGGCGGCCGGATGCGGATTGACCTGAGGCTTGTGGATGTGGAGACAGGCAGGGTGAAAAAAGCGGTACATAAGACCGCGGCAGCGGCAGACCTCGGGGAATGGCTCAGGATTGCACGGGATGCTGCGGCCGGGCTGTTGAGAGATTAAGGGCAGTGGGAATTACAGCACAATCTTGTGAGGACTTCGGTCTTAAAACATCTGCGCACTCATCACCCGTTTCAGCCTGCTGACCATCTCCTTGAATGATATATCCTGGTTGTAGCTGACCACATCCACCTTGGGAGGAAGGAGTCCGCCCTTTACAAGATAGCCGGTATTGCCCCTGTTTTCAACTCCCAAAAGACGGAGCCTGTCATTTTTCAGGGACGCCCTGAATCCGAGCTTTTCATACCTGTATTCCTTGAAAAACCGGTATATCCCCCTGTCCAGGATAGAAGACGATGAGCCTGTCCCGAGGATGGATATCTTCCTGAGGGCCTCCACGTTGATCCTCTGGCTCACCCCCTTTCTCTTTACGCTCTCTATCGAGGCCGTGAAGCTCTCCGCCTGCCCGTTGACGATCACGAGGTCCCTTATATAACCATGAAGGATGCCCGAGACATGGCCGAAATCAAGAGTGCCGGTCAGCTTTTCGAGATCGATTTCCTCCAGTTCAAGGCTGACCCTGAGGGAGGGTATGGGACTGAAGACATTATCTACGGACAGGCCGGTTGCCTTTATCCTTCCGTTAAACACATCAATGACTATCTCTCCCTCTGTGAGCAGCCTGTTCCCCATGAAACTCACCTTTGGAATCGAGCCCGACATGGTGCCCTCAAATGCGGGCATGTCAAAGACAGCGCCTGCCCTGCTGAGGTCAATGTCCTTAATATCAACTGAAAGGCTCAGTTCCCTTTCAGGGCTCAGGATATCCCTGCAGGTGATATTCCTGAACGCTATACTTCCACCGAACAGAGGAAGCCTTATATCCTCTCTGAAGAGGAGGGTGTTTCGCCGTACAGCAGGGAAGGCACGGAGGTTTCTGAGTTGCACGCCCGCCAGTGAAAGATCATCAATCCCGAGAAAACCGAAATCTCCTGCCTCACCGGGGCGGGGTGCGTCAGGGTAGGATATGTCCACCGGCAGGTGCAGATTCACGCCGGTCAAATGAATGTCACCGTCACTCTCATTAATATTCATATCATCAATAGTGATATCTCCTCGTGCGGTAAACCCGTTGATGCGGCCTTTGAGATGCATGTTTGCGGAGGCTGTACCGTTGACCGTGATCTGCGAAAGGCCCGGCATCTGCTCCTGAAAGGTTTCGCGGATAAAGAAATCATATATATCCTCAATGGATATGTTTACAAGCCGGACATCGGTATCAAAGGCGGCAGAGGTTGTGATGCCCGATATCTCTCCTGCGGCAAGCACGCTGCCAGCGCCCGTGAGGCTTAGTTCCGCCCGGGATATTTCCAGCATGTCAGTATCCGGGGAATATCCGAGCTTTGCCGAAAGACGCACCTTTTTATCGGAAAAATCCCCGTAAAACCTGCCCGCCAGCAGCTCAAAGCCCCCTGCCTGCGAGGAAACCGCAACGTCTATCCGTTCCAACGGAAGCGGAAACCTGAAGCCTGCGAATGCGTTCATTGAAACGCCTTCGGCTATCACGGTCTCATCATCCGATGAAAACCCTGCATCGCTGAGACTGAGGGAAACCGAGCCAGCCACCTGCGGGGCAGTCTCCCCCGGTATCGTCACTGTCACGGCGGTCTTTACGTCGAGTTTCCCCTTCATGCTGAACCCCGGAGCCGGGCTGAATTTCTGCACCAGGCCCTGGATATTATCATCCGTGTAATCAAAGGCCGCATTAATGACAGCGGGTTCATGGAAGTTCAAAAGCACATTCCCTTTTATGCCTTTTATTCCTTCAGACTCAAGTGTGAGAGGCTCAAGCCGGAATAAACGGCCTGCCGGATCGCCCTCCAGCACGCCTGTTACGGACACGCCCCTTAAAGTGTACGGTTCTGCGCCGTTGCCGGAAAAGACGGCCCTTTCAGCCGTGATATGAAAGGCATCAGACCGAATCAATAAGTCTTTATACGCAAACGGGACCCTTATATCAAATGAAGCAAGCCCGATATCTTCCGTCTCAAGGCTTCCGCCCTGCACGGAAACAAGGCCGTTTAATGCGGGTGATTCTATATCGCCTGCTACGGCAATGTCCGCCTCAAGATAACCATCGGTCTTTATATCATCAAGCCATTCAACCGCAGGGCCTGAGACAAGCCGTTTCAGCCCGTCCAATGAAATCCCCGCGGCTTTCACTTTCATATCAATCCCCGGCGCGGAGGAAAATACATTTTTCAGGACACCGCTGAGTATCAATTCTCCCGTGTCCTCAAGTTGCACATCAAGCAGTTCCACAGCCATGTGGCCGGCCCTGATGTCATAGGCACCGCGGGAATTCAGTTTAAGCAGCCTGTCTCTGAAATCGATATTCAGGTCCGCTGAATAAACCGAAAGGCCCCGCACGGATGCCTCCAGGCGCCAGTCGAGCCTGTCCGCTGCGGTGCTGTCCTGCCCCGACGTGTACATATCGAGATCCAGCAGGCCCTTTATCTCTGTCAGATTATCAGGCCGGAGCACTATCTCCGCACCGGTCACAGTCAGCCTCCTGAATGTGAAGGGGACGGATACCCCCCTGCCGCCGGCGCCGGCAACAGGTCCCTTATCCGGGGCCCCGGCGGTGAGAGAGAGCACAGGGTCTTTGACCGTGATATCACCAAGTCTCTTCCTGAGAAGACCAAGGGGGCTGAAACCTACTTCAGTGTACGGCAGCCTGAGCGTGAAATCCCCACTCACGCCGCCGGTTATTGTCACGTCCCTTATGACAATCCCGTGCACACCCTCAAGTGCCAGTGAGCCGATCTCCACAGTCCCGCCCGTGCGCCTGCCGGCAATATCTCCGGCGAGGGTTAAAAATGCGCGGCTTTGTATAAAGATAAAAAGTGAAACAACGAGGACAACCCCGGCAAGCAATAAAATGAGAAAGGCTTTTTTCATTGTATCAATAATCCGGGCTGACGCTTCCCGCCCTCAGAATCCGCGGCGGGTCAACGGTGACATCTATGATTGTAGACGGCCTGCCGCCCGGTGATCTCCCCGTGTCGATAATCAGGTCCACTCCGTCCCCGAAATAATCCATGACCTGCCCCGGGGTTTCGGCAGGGGGCTGCGATGAGGGGTTGGCGCTTGTGGCGGTCAGAGGCAGCCTGAGACCGCCGGCCAGAAAAAGCGCCGTACTTTCGCCGGGTATCCTTGCCGCCACCTTGCCTGTGCCGCCTGTAAGCAGTGCCGGGATATTATCCGCGGCATGAAATACAATCGTCAGGGGCCCGGGCCAGTATTTCTCCATCAATCCCCCCGCCCTGTCCGGAATGTCTTTTACTATGGATTTAAGCGCGGCGATATCACCGATGATTACGGGCAGCGGCTTTTCCGCGGGTCTTCTCTTGAGTTCAAAGAGCCGTTTAACCGCCTCTTCATCCGTTGCCGGGACACCGAGGGCGTAAAAGCTCTCCGTGGCATATGCGACGATGCCGCCTTTTTCAAGCACCCTCAGCGCTTCAGACCTGATCTGTTCAGGGTTGTTTCTTTCAAAAGACAGTATCCGCATCTTCGATTTCAAAATCTTAAAGAAAGGGCGGCCCTTCCTGCCTGCTCATGCAACATTAAGGTTTATGCAACAATTATAAAAATATCACCAATAAATTAATAGGGGAAGTTATTACTCGTGGGATGTGTCCGTTGTTCGCGGCCGTGAAAAACAATAAAGAGGTGATACAAGAAAAAAGATGCGAGGGTGCGCGAAGAAGACTATATGCAAAAAACCACTTACATCTCACAATTGTCCGCCAGTGATGCCACATCTAAGGTGCTTACATCCATTGTAAGCGGGGGAGCTTCACTCCGTTTTTTAAGGAGGTTTAGTTAATTTCCTCTTTGCTTCTTCCGCTGAGGAGTTATATTTGACGAGTGATTCCCAGTTGATTTTTCCATCATCACAGAAATGATACATAAACTGGAATGTGAATTTGTTTATTAATTCAGCATATTTTTCATTGAATTCTTCATTTTTCTCTTTTGCCTTGTAGCCGAGCGGTTCTATAATGTCAACATATAAATTTTTATCATTTGAAATCAACTCCCAAAACTGCTGCCCGCAATACTTATAATAATCGCCTTGATCAACACTGCTATTACGACCATAACAACATCCATTTACAGCTATAATCTGCAGTTTTGAATTACTGGTTCTCAAAATTCGCTTTGCTCTTTTAAAGTCATCACGCATCTTGGAGACTTACCTGCTATTACCCCAATTAGGCCCGGACTTGATAGAGACAATATATCTGATATTATCCTTATCAAACTCCAAGTCGATTCCTTCAGCCGCGGATTTTTTGCCGCCATAAAC